>JAIRLS010000187.1 GCA_031259205.1 Bacteroidales bacterium
TTACTTCTGACAGCTTGCGCGGTTCAGATTGATTCCAGGAATCTGATCAGTGCGTGGCGGTCTTCTTTCGGCATGTTGCGGAATTTTTCCTTACATTCCTTTGCTTCGCCGCCGTGCCAGAGGATGGCTTCCTCGTAGTTGCGGGCGCGAAGGTCGTGCAGTTTGTCCGAGTGTCCCGACACGACCGGCATCAGTCCGCGTCCCCAAAGCGGTGTGGTGCGGCATACTTTTACGCGACCGGGTTCTATCATGTCCAGGTCGTGGCGCAGGAGGTCGGTGTAGGGGAAGATTTTTTGTCCGGCCAGTTGCTGCATGGGCGAGTAGTTACTGCGGGTCGTCCAGGAGGGGCGGTGACAGGCGGCGCATCCGGCTTGCATGAAGAGCGTTTTTCCGTGCTGTACCTGCGGGTCGTCGAGGTCGCGGGCGGCAGGGACGGCCAATGCCCGATGCCACACCATAAAAGCGTCATAGTCTTCCAAAGGCAATTCAACCGGAAGCGTTCTTGAGGTCAAATGGTTGAAAATTTCCGTTTCGCTTTGTCCCAGCGCCGTTTGCACTTCTGCGTCCTGCGACGTCACGCGGGCGTATTCCTCGGTGATGTAGTGGTATTGCCGTTCGGGGCGCGTCACATTGGTGATGTTCCAGATGGCGTTGGAGCCGGGGCCGTTGTCGAGCGTGCCGCGCGTGCATAAATAGGTGAACCTTCCCGGATGACCGCCCGGAAAAGGATTGCTTGGGTCGGATTCGATGATGACGTCGCCGATACGTCCCTGACAATATCCCCGCGCTTGCTGTGCGGCGTATTCCGCCTGCAGGTCTTCGTCGGAGATGGCGTCGAGCAGTCCCACGCCGTAGATGCCGATGGTGGCTTCGATGGAAGCGGCGTATTTGCTGCCCGGATTACCGACGCCGCCGTCAAAGTCCGCATCCTTAAACAGAATGGCGTCTTTGTCTATCGTTATTTTGGGATAGATGAGCGTGCCTTCGTAAGATGTTCCTTCGCTGTAGGGCGTTCCGTCAGCATATTTGTTACCGTGTTCGTCGATGCAGGTCAACCATTCCAGCCGGATGCCCTCCTCGTTGATGGGCGCCTTATAGGGCGGAACGGCGCGGGTTTGCGTCATGCCGGTGAAATACTTTCCGGCAAGGGCAAGGTTAGGCGTTGCGGGATCGTAAATCATCAGCAGGTAGCCGTTGCGACTGTCGTTGGCGTCGAGTTTGTCCACCCGCTGGCTGCGTCCGCCGTAGCTCGGATGGCAGGCGATGCAGGACTTGCGGATGTACACCGGCCCCAAGCCGGAATAGGCGGCATTCTCGGTGGATACGAAACTTTTTTCAAACAGGGCTTCGCCTCGCATGAACGATTTGTACAGTTGCGCGTCGCCGTCGATAAAAAGCATCGCCTGACGGTAGGCGCGCGAATTGTCAATGAAGACAGTGCCGTTTTTTCCGCCCGGATACCATTCCTCCGTTGCGGCGCTGTATTCTTTTTTGTTGAAAACTTCTGCGTCGTCGTCCTTGCAGGACGTCAGTGCTCCTAACAGGCAAACTGTTAAACACAGGTTTATTTTTTTCATTATCTTATTTACAAAATTCGAGACCTCTCTTCTGCCCTCTCCTGCGACGGAAAGGGCAGAAAGAGAGGTTTGCCGATTATTCGATAATATCTTCCAGCGAAGTAAACAGTTCGGCAAGTTCCACACAAGCATTTACGGCGGCGTCTACCTGCGCTTTGTTGATTTGATCGCGCACCACCTCGTAGAACGACTTGTCGCCCGTGCCGATAGCGCCTATCTTGTCGATGGTTTCTTCGATCTTTGCCTTGATGTCGCCGTCCAGTTTCGCGTTTTTCGTTGCTACATAGGTGCTGAGCGAAACAGCCGTGCGGGTATCGTTGTTCACTCCGCCCAGATAGGCGTTTTTGATGCTTTCGATGTTGTTTTTGTAATCGTCCAGCGAATGCCAACTGTACCATGATTCCACTTCTTCCGTTTTTCCGGTTTCATAGGGAGAGGCGATTTTGGTTTCGCCCACCTCGTTGGCTATATCGGCGGCGCCTGTCCATATCTCGCTCACAGCGGCAACTGCCGACGAATACTTCGTCCCTTCTCCCAGCTTCATTTTCGTGGCAAAATTTTTGAAATTGGGGTTGTTGTCCAGATGTGACACAACATCGGGGTTTTCACGGAATACGGTTTTCATCTCGGCGGAAACATTTTCTTCGCCCACCCAGGCTACGTAAGCCAGTACGCAATCCCACACCAGCGCGTCGGTGGCGGCGGTAAGATAGTTCAGTTCCGCCGTGGTCAGGTCGCCGACCGGACGAGTTTGCCCATCCTTGTAAAGCAGGTATTCGGTAACGTGGAAGCCTATTACTTCGGAATCGAGGTTCCATGCTTCCGCTCCGGTGATTTCGCCGTTTTCCTCATCGATAGTATTACGAATCTGCTCTATTTCCAGCGGCCACGAGTCAATGTGTCCGTCGATGTCGAGCGCGTCCTCGCCCACCGGCCCGAACAGGAAGGCTTCGTTGATTTCCCATGCCACGCGGGCGACCATCCATGCGTCGGATGCGGCGGCCATGTTGGCGTCGGTAGGACTGCTTTTCAGCGCGGCGTTGGCTTCACGCATTTTCAGGGCGGCTTCCGCCAGCGTTTTGTATGTGGGAATGATGGTTTTGTCCACATACGATTCCAAAACTGCCATCAGCAGTTCATCGTTATCGTCGTTCCCGTTGTCGTTGTCTTTACAGGAAGGAATAGCGACCGCCAGCATTGCGGCGGTAAAAATTACGGATGATTTTCTAAAAAAACTTTTCATTTTGATTATTTTTAATGATGATAAATTAATTTTGATACTTTCTATTTTTGCATGCTTATTTTAAAAACATCCCGGAATAAACGATCCCTGCCGACAGTGCCGGTTCGTTGTTGTAGGGCGCACTGAATTTCCTGAAAGCGTATTCCGCTTTGACGGCGATTTCTTTCAGGGGAAAATAGTTGACCCCTCCGCTGATGACGGTTTTGTTGCTCCAGCCTTTTGGCTTGATGTTGCCGGCGGTACGGTACATGGAATCGTAGAATCCACAGTGTCCGTACACATACAGTTTGCTGTTTCCGGCGGCGGTAAAGAGGGACAGGATGTCGTATCCCACTTCCGCGTAATAGCTCAGCGCGTCGGAGGCAACGTCCGTTCTGGGGGAAGGACCTGCCGACGGCAGTTTTTTATTGACGGTGGAGATGGCGTATGCGTCGCTCAGGTGTCCGTACAGCACGTTGGCACGCGCCAGTATGTTGTGATCGTCGTATGTTGCGTCGAATGCGCCGATGCTCACCGCTCCCTTAATGTTTTGATTGGTGTACCTGTCCCATTTCAGGCTATTGGCGGCGCTGTGTCCGTAATAGCCGCTCAGCGCGATGCGCAAGCCTTTTACGGAGTAGTTGTCCGCGCGAAAAGCCCCGCCGTAGCGGTTGGCAATGTCGAACTCGTAGGGCGAAGTGGCGCCTTTCTTTATCCAGTTGGCATTGTTGAAACGTTCGGCGTCCAATCCGGCAATGAACAGGGCTTCGTAGCGCCAGTCACCGGCTCTTCCCCAGAAACTGACGCCGGTTTGGTGCCATGTGCAGGGCAGGATTTCCGATTCTTCTTCGGGACGCAGCACGGAGAAAAACTCCGTAGGCATGTGGTACTGGTTGGTCAGTCCCACCGGTACGATAATGTGTCCCATCCGAAGCCGCGCTTGGGGCGAGAAGGTTTTTTCAATCCAAAACTGTTCGAGCGCCACTTCTCCTCCTTTTTCCAGTTCGATTTCGTATTCGCCCGCTTCGTCCATTTCTATTTCGTAGGTATTACCTGCACCGCCATGTTCAAACTCTATCTCGGACGAGAATTTCCAGCCTTTGCCGAAGTCGTAGGACATGTACACCACCACATGCGGCAGATCGAACCTTCCGTGCGAAGCATTCCGGTTGCTTTCGGGGTAGGCGTAGCGGGCAGGATTATCGCTGTAAAACATCCGCTGCGCGACAGCCTCGCCGTAGCCTCCCACAGCCAATCGCGATTTTGACGACGCATGTGTCGCCGAATCGCCCGTCTGCGCGTGCAAACCCATACATACCCATAAAACAGACATTATGATATATAATGATTTCATCATTATGTTTTACTTTTTTACGTCTAACTTCTGTGGTGATGTTGATCGTTACCACGTGGCGCGTATCCTTTAAAAAGACGGAAGCGTACTCCACCGGCTCGCCCTCGGTGGAAACGATTCTCTCCGGCAATCGCGCACCGCTTTTCCGGGGAAAAACAGGGATAACATACAAAACGAGAAAAAAGACCGACCATTTCAACACATTTATAACGGCAAAACAACGCTCAGGAAACGGATGCTTCACGGCATGTTTTGTGGATACAAAGGTCTTCACAAATTAAAATCGGTGCAATACTTAAAAGTAGGTATTTTTCTCCCTAAACATACCTACTTTTAAGTATTGCATTTTATTATATTTTTTTTATGGCAGTAAGCAACGTTGATTTTTTGTTTTGCCTTCTTTTCGATTTGCGGCGAGTGGAAAACAAGGTTCGAACTCGAGACTCTCAACTTGGGAAACTGATGCTCTACCGACTGGGCTATTTCCGCTTGTTTCGGGGACAAAGATAATCAATAGAATCGAAGGGACAAATATTTTTTCTTTTTCGCAAAAAAACGTTCTTTATCAAATGAACGAAGCGACAATAGAAAAGCTTAAAGTGCTGGCAGAATCGGCAAAATACGATGTTTCCTGTTCTTCCAGTACGGCTGACACCGTACTCATATAGTATCCGTTCGTCCAGAATTCATGCTTGCGCAGTTCCGTCCGCAGTTCCGGAAATTGATAGAACAGATGTTTGCCGCTATCGGAGTAGGACTGAGTGTCGGCTTGGTTTGTACGAGAAAGTGTACATGGTTGCTGTTTGCGCCAATTCCCAGAAACCATATTCGCCCGCCTGTATCCTGTATAGGCTTGCAGGCATTCACTATTTACGTTTACAATTTCCTGTATATCCGCTTTTTACGATACTTTACTACTGCAACGAGGTAATATTGCAATTCCGATACGTTGCGCTGTCTATACAACTTCATGTTAACCATAGTTTTAGGCGTGTCTCGCCGCGCACCTGTGCGCATTTAGATTTAATTAACTTTCAAGAAGTTAAGACTTTATTTTTGAATATCCATTTTTTTTCATTTTTTTCTAATTTAGAATAATTCCAAATAGAGGCAATCAATCTTTTATGAAAATAAAGACGTCATTTCCCCGCTGCTATGCACTGCTTGCAGCGGGGAAATGCGTCATTTTTCTCGCTCCTCTGTTTGGATGAGGGCGGATCAGATGCAGGGATGTGCGTCATTACATACATCTTCGCTACGCTCCACATTGGGATGTTCCTTTGTTTTTTATATAAAAACATGTAATTATCGGAAAATCAATAAATTTGGCACGATTTTTGTACTATATATGATAT
>JAIRLS010000334.1 GCA_031259205.1 Bacteroidales bacterium
ATTCCCCAAAATGTAACTGAGATTGGAAACAAAGCTTTTCGAGGTAGTAGCATCTTGCGGGATGTAAAAGTGAAACGTACAACACCCATCACCATCTCCGGTGATGTCTTTGGTGAGGAAGGCGAGACAGGCGATATGCACCTCATTGTTCCGCGCGGCAGCAGACAGGCGTACCGTGAAGCCGAAATATGGAAAACGTTTGACGAAATAGACGAGGTGAAACTTATCAACGACGCCACTGTAACCGTAGAAGTGGCAGGCGACAACGTGTACAGCGGGAGTCCGTTAAAACCGGCCGTTACCGTCAAGTACGGCGATGACGTATTGACCAAAAACGACTGTTCGCACAGGTACAGCAACAACATCAATGCGGGACAGGCTACGGTAACCGTTACGGGTCTGTTCCGTTACGAAGGCGACACCACCGTATATTTTACCATTGCGAAAGCGTCGCCTGATGTTACATGGCCGGGAAAGGCAGAAATAGAGGAAGGGCAGGCGCTGTCCGAAGCGCGATTCACGGGCGGCAGCGGTAACGGCATTTTTGCCTTTGTTAACGGCGGCGTCATTCCGGCATTGTCCGACAGCGAAACCACTCTCTACGAACTGACATTTACCCCTGCCGATGCCGCCAATTACAAAGAGGTCAAAAACGACATGAAAGTTGTTGTAAATCCGCGTCCTACAGGATATTCCGATCATTTGTTTTCCGAAATAGTCATTTACCCGAATCCCTTTGCCGGAGAGATACATCTCAAAGGCGCTACGGACTGTACGCTTAGAGTGTTGAATGTCGTCGGCGTGGTGGTACATACCCGAAAAATAACTACCTTCGACGAAACCATTCAATTAGACCATGTTCCCGCAGGACTGTACTTCTTCCGGCTGGAAAAGGGAGGCAAAACAAAAACCGTAAAAGTGGGCAAACGATAGCGCTTATTTTTTCCGTACCCGTTCCGGCAGGACTTTTATAAAATCACGGCAAAAATATCTTTTCACCTGCATGTTCAGGTGTTGTCCATATTTTTGTTAATATTGCAAAAAAATAAAAATCAATAAATATCGGCTTAATTTTCATGAAACAGTTGGTTATAGGAATAGACTACGGCACCGATTCCTGCCGTGCGGTCATTGTAGAAGTTGCCACAGGCGCAGAGTTGGCTTCTTCGGTAAAATATTACCCGCGCTGGGCGGAAGGAAAATACTGCGATCCGAAAAACAACCGGTACCGGCAACATCCGTTGGATTACATCGAAACATTGGAATGGGCGGTGAAAGAGGCGCTTGCAGCAGCTCCTGCCGGAACAGCCGCACAAATTACCGGTATGGCTTTCGATACCACCGGAAGCACGCCTGCGCTGACAGACGGGCAAGGCGTTCCACTGGCTCTTTTGCCGGATTTTTCCGAAAATCCCGACGCCATGTTTGTACTTTGGAAAGACCATACAGCCATAGCTGAATCCGCTGAAATCAACGCATTGGCCAAAAAATGGGACGAGGACTATACCGTTTATGAAGGTGGCATTTACTCGTCCGAATGGGTATGGGCAAAAATGCTGCACGTCCTGCGGAAAGATACGAAACTGCGCAAAGCCGCATATTCGTGGGTAGAGCACTGCGACTGGATGCCGGCACTGCTTACCGGAAATACAAAGCCCGAAACCTTGTTGCGCAGCCGTTGTGCGGCAGGTCATAAAGCCATGTGGCACGCTTCGTGGAACGGTTTGCCGTCGCAAGCGTTTCTCACCCGCCTTGATCCGCTGCTCGCCGGTTTCAGAGATCATCTCTTCACCGATACCCATCCAAGCGACCGGAAAGCCGGCTATCTCACCAAAGAATGGGCTGAGAAACTGGGGCTTTCCACGAATGTTGCTGTCGCGGTAGGCGCTCTGGACTGCCATTTCGGGGCTGTAGGCGCACAAATCAAACCCGGCGCACTGGTCAGGGTCATCGGCACTTCCACTTGCGACGTCATCGTAGCGCCATACGAAGAAATGAACGGAAAACTTATCCCCGGCATCTGCGGACAGGTAGATGGCTCCGTTATTCCGGGTTTAATAGGGCTGGAAGCCGGACAATCCGCCTTTGGCGACATTTACGCATGGTTTAAACGCTTGATGGAATGGCCTGTCAAAAATCTCATCGGTCGGTCGCCGCTCATCAATGAGGAAATGAAAAACCAACTGATAGAAGACACACTGAACAGCATCATTCCTGCATTGACGCGCGAAGCAGAACAAATACCGGTAAGCGAAAGCGCCATCATTGCTACCGACTGGATGAACGGACGCCGTACGCCCGACGCCAATCCTTTGCAAAAAGGCGCTATCACCGGATTAACGCTGGGATCCACGGCGCCGCTTATCTTCCGCGCACTGGTGGAAGCGACCGCCTTCGGTTCCAAAGCCATTGCCGACCGGTTTACCGAAAATGGCATTCAAATCAACGAAGTGATCGGTATTGGCGGTATCTCGTTAAAATCGCCTTTCGTTATGCAAACGATGGCCAACGTAATGGGAATGCCCATCAAAGTATCCAAAGCGGAACAGGCTTGCGCCACAGGAGCGGCTATGTTCGCCGCCGTTGCCGCCGGTATCTGCAAAACCGTAGAAGAAGCGCAGGATAAAATGGGACAGGGATTCGCTTCCGTGTATCAACCGGACGGCGCCGCCCATCGACAATATCTGGAATTGTATGCAAAATATCTGGAAATAGGAAAATTTACGGAAAAAACTTGTCTTCTAAAATCATAAAAATGCTTACTTTTGTCGTTTGTGAGGTTTGATAGACAAGTGGAAATTTATTTCGGTTATGAACAGAATTGCAGTTTTTCCCGGATCGTTCGATCCGTTCACATTGGGACATGAGTCCATTGTACTGCGTGCCATGGGTTTGTTTGACAAAATCATTATCGGCATCGGCGACAACAACAGCAAAACAGCCTTCTTTACAGGGCAACAGCGGTTGGACATGATTCGGGGAGTTTTCGCCGGCAACGAAAAAGTGGAAGTACAGTGTTACAGCGACCTGACCATTGACTTCTGCCGCAGGGTCGGCGCACATTTCATGCTGAGAGGTCTGCGAACATCAAGCGATTTCGAATATGAAAAAGCCATCGCTCAGGTCAATCAGGTGATGTTGCCCGAAGTGGAATCCGTTTTTATGCTGACCTTGCCGGAGCATACCTCTATCAACTCGTCGGTGGTGAGAGAAGTGTTGCGCTTCGGAGGCGACGTTTCCAAATTTGTCCCTTCCAACATCCGAATCCGGGACTATCTTCATCCGCAAGTACCATGAGTGTTGTGCGTGTTGTTTTTGTCATTTTCGCCATATCGGTCGGCACATTTTCCCTGTCTGCCCAAACTGCGACCATCACAGGCAATGCCCCCGATTACGCAGGGCAGACGTTGATCCTCCACTGTAAGGACAATCTCATCAGCGATTCGGAGATAACGCCCGCAGAATGTAAGGTCGCCGCCAATGGCGAGTTCAAGTTCGAATTTCAGCTTTCCGGCACAAAACTCGTATGGTTATACCTTGGCGTCTTCAAAGCGCGTTTGCTGGTTGAACCGGATATGAACTACCGCATAAAACTGCCGCCGCGCACCGACAAAACACCGGAAGAAGCGGCAAGCCCTTTCTTTCAGGAATGGCAGGTGTATCTCCACGTGCTGGAATGTACGGATGCCAATAAAAACCCGGTTCCTCCCGAAGAAGAACTGAATTTTTGTTCCATCCGCTTCGACGAGGCTTACTTTCCGCTGCACGACAGCATTGCCATGAACACCATGCGAAACAAAACCATCCGTATCAACCCGATGATGGATTCCCTCAAACAGCGTTTCCCGCTTACCCGGAACGACTATTTCAACCGATACATGACTTATCGTTACGGGATGCTCCACTACGCCCGGCAAGAAAACATCAGAACCATCTCCAACGCCTTTTTCTCCGGAAAACCGGTATTGTATGACAACGAAGCATACATGGAACTGTTCAACCTGACTTACAAGGATTATTTCATGTACTTCGGACGCAGCAAGGAAGGCAATGCCATATATGACGTCATCAACCGGCGGAAATCCTTGTCCGGACTGCAACACCTGCTGAAAGCCGACGGAACGTTTGCCGGCGACAGCCTGCTGGAAATGGTGATGATTAAAAACCTTTACGACGAGTTCTATTCCGACCGCTTCTCCCGACCGGCATTACTGACCGTACTGGATTCGATATGCGAAAAAAGCCTCATCGCCCGACACCGGGAAATAAGCCGCCAAATAAGATCGAAAATCACCAGACTGTTGAGAGGCTATGCACCGCCCGCCTTTTCCCTCTACAACCAGGACAGCGTACTCGTTACGCCGGACAGCTACAAAGGAAAGTACGTTTACCTTATGTTCTGCACCACGCAAAACTATGTATGCCTCAGCCAGTACGAAATCCTGAAGGAATTATACAGGATACACCATCAATGGCTGCACATAGTAGTCATTTCGGCGGACGAAAACTTCGACGACATGCGCGAATTCCGCCGCAAAAGCGGTTACCTGTGGGATTACCTCCATTTTGCCGGTCAGCCCGACGTACTGAAAGATTATGACGTCCGCATTTTCCCCACCTGTTTCTTCATCGACCCGGAAGGAAAACTGGCGACCTCGCCCGCACCGGACGCCGGAAACATCGACCAGTTGCTCTACTCCGAACTCAACGGCAAAGGACTGTGGCGGCAATATATCGATCAGGGACTGATCAACCGGAAATATCTGGAACAGCGAATGAAACCCCGTGACGGAGAAACGGGAGAAAACTCGCCCCCCCGTTAATATTAACCGGATTATGCTTACTTTTACACATTTATTTAAAAATATGAAGATAATTATCGTCGGAAATGTATTGTCGGAACCACTGGAAAAATTTGAAACGGGAAACACCATATTGATGATACTGTTGATCATCTCGCTGTTGGTTACCCTTATCACCACCTTGTTGTATGTGAAGCACAGAAAAGTCAACCGCCTGCTGATACAAAAAAACGAACAAATCGAACGGCATCATCGCGAGAATGACGAAATCATGCAAATCCTCGAACAGAAAAAAAATGAAATCGAACAGCAAGCCCTTGCATTGAACGAAACAACCGTCGAGTTGCAATGGCAAACCGAAAACGCCCTGCGCCTGTACGACGAAGTAGAACAACAGAAAGAAGAAATCACCGACAGTATCATTTACGCCAAACGAATCCAAACCGCGCTGCTGCCGGACGTCTCGCAAGTAAACGAAATCCTGAACGACTATTTCATACTGTATAAACCGCGCGACATCGTAAGCGGCGACTTCTACTGGGTAACAGCCAAACAAAACAAAACCATCGTGGCTGTCGCCGACTGCACAGGACACGGCGTACCGGGAGCATTCATGAGCATACTCGGCGTTTCCTTCCTTAACGAAATCATCAAAAATTACGACTTGCAGGTGGACGAAGTACTGAACAAACTGCGGGAACAAGTCATCAAATCGCTAAAACAAATAGAAGTGGTACGCGACGGCATGGACATGGCGCTGTGCGCCATCGACTGGGAAAAGGCGCGTATCGAATACGCCGGCGCCAACATCCCGCTATTCCTGCTACGCGCTTCCGGCGACAATACCGAAGAATTTACGGAAATACCGGCCGACCGCATGCCCATCGGACGCTACGAAAAAAACCAGCCCTTTACGAGGCACATCGTCCCGCTCATGCAGGGCGATGCTCTGTACATGTGTTCCGACGGCTATTGCGACCAGTTCGGCGGCCCGGACCTGAAAAAATTCAAAAAGAAAAACCTGAAAAAACTCCTGCTCAACATCTACAGACAAAACATGTCCACTCAAAAAGAAATACTGGAAACTACCATCGAAAAGTGGAAGGGCGATCTCCCCCAAATAGACGACATGCTGATGCTCGGAATAAAAATATAACCGGACTCGCATTTTGGCATTGCTC
>JAIRLS010000243.1 GCA_031259205.1 Bacteroidales bacterium
CCCAGCAGCAGCACGCCCAGCCCCACACCCGAAAACAGGATAATCCTTTTCGCCGTCCATTTTTTCTTTTCGATAGGTCTGTCCATAATTACACAGATTACGCGGATTTATACTGATTACGCGGATTTATACGAATTACACTGACTATAGGAAAGCAACCGTTGTGCCAAACCTGTAAAAGCCTTTCTTGTCAGGCGGTTTAGCGTTTTCCACTGTCCAGAAAGTGTCCGTTTCCGGACACCTGTTGTCCGCTTTTGGACAGGAATTATATGAGAAATAATTCGTACCTTTGCACTATGAAGAAAAAGAGTTTAGCAAATTGATATGGGAACAAAAGGAAATGTGCAAAAAAAAACCCGGCTTCATCATCGACATCAGCTATTCGAGAGAGGAAGTTCCCGGGACTGCGTGGCAAAGATACAAAAAATAATTTACAACGATATATGGATAGGAAATTTTTTGAAAAAATATTTTCCGAAAAACGCATGGAAAAGTATTTCAATCGATACTCCGACCCAAGAAAAGCTATGCTACACTACCAATGCAATATTGAGTTGGCAGAAGCATTTTATCCCAGTATCGCCACATTTGAGGTAGCACTCCGCAACGCAGTCGGTAGAGAATTAGCTGTGCTGTTTGGCAGGGAAGACTGGTATGTGCTGTTTACCGCGACTCCGGGCTTAACCGATTTGAATAAATACATCACTCAAGCAAATAAACAGATTGCAGGGCGAAAAGAATATATTTCATCCTCCAAAATCATAGCCGAATTGACTTTAGGCTTTTGGGTCAGTTTGTTTAACGTCGAATACGAGCGTATCTTGTGGAAGAGTTTGCGTAAAGTTTTCCCCAATATGCCGAAAAAAGACCGTCAGCGGAAAAAAGTTGCGCCACCACTGAACCGCTTCAGGACATTTCGTAACCGTATTTTTCACCATGAACCCATTAGCTGGAATCTGGAAAGACTACGGCAAATACATGCCGAAATACTTACCGTCATGATGTGGATAAATAAGGATATTCCCATGTGGTTCGCCACATTTGATAAATTTGGCAACGTATGCGACAGTGTGGAAAAAAGGCTGAGATAATTTACTTTGCCTTTTATGCCAGATTTTGGTTATTATAAAAAATTATGCAAAATAAATTTGGAAAATAAAGAACAAATACGTTACCTTTGTAATCATCAATATAAATCATGAAAAGGAACGCAAACGAGATGTTTAAAAAGAAAGTGGCTGCTATCATTGAAAAAGCAGACGATGGCGGTTATGGTATTTATGTGCCTGACATTGAATTTCTGTTTGGTTATGGCCCCACGGAGCAGGAAGCCAAACAAGATTTAATAGAAACGTTAGAAGAAAAAATAGAAGATTATAAGGAACGGAAAATAGAAATTCCGGCCGAATTAAATGAGGGGAATATTGAATTTGATTATCGCTATGATTTTTCGGGTTTCTTTCAGTCTTTTCCGTTTTTTAATGTGTCGGCTTTGGCAAAGGAAGCCGGATTGAATTCATCCTTATTAAGAAAATATAAAGAAGGGTTAGCGGTTGCATCTCCGGCACAAAGGAAAAGATTAGAAGGCGCGATACAAGGGATAGCAAACCGGCTACGTACTGCCACATTTTAATTGTTTACAACGATAGAAAGTCCATATCGCAAAGAAAATGGAAATTAAATTAATCACATCAGCACATTAAACAATTAATCCCATTAAGGAACGATGTCCACAGAAAAACACACCCCTTACGAATTCGACGAGCCGGAAAGAATGGTAGCCGAAGAACCCGTTGAACTGTTTGGCGGCGTGCTGCCGCTGGACGAGAACGAGCGGTACACCTACGCCGATTACCTGCGCTGGTTCGACGATGTGCGGCGCGAACTGATTAACGGCATCATTCACGTCATGTCGGCGCCATGGACGAAACATGCACGAACAACGCGTCGCTTGGGCGCTGCGATTGAATCCTATCTCCAAAAAAGGCAGGGAAACTGTGACTTTTTTTATGCGCCGTTCGACGTCCGCCTGCCGGTCGATGGAAAAACCGCCGACAAACAAATAACCACCGTCGTGCAACCGGACATCTGCGTGGTGTGCGACCCGTCAAAGATTGACAAGAAAGGCTGCATCGGCGCACCGGACTTCATCATAGAAATCACCTCGCCCTCGACAAAAAAACACGACTGGACTACGAAATTTTACCGCTACGAATCCGCCGGCGTGAAAGAATACTGGATTGTTGAACTGAAAACAGAAACCATTCACACTTTTGTAATGCAGGACACCGGCCGCTACGGCGCCGGCAAACAATATTCCGGCAACCAGAAAGTCCCTGTCCGCACACTGCCCGGCCTCACAGTCAGCGTCAGCACCCTCTTCGAGGAACTAAGAACTAAGAATTATGAGTTATGAATTATGAATTTATTTGTCTAATATCTGAAAGTCTATGTTCTGAAAGTCTATGTTCTGAAAGTCTATGTTCTATGTTCTGAATGTCTCATATCTGAAAGTCTCATATCTCATATCTATTATCTTTTAATCCCATCAACATGCACCTCCACCAAGCCAGCATCCTCGTAGTAGATGACGACAAAGACATCCTCACCGCCGTCCGCTTCCTGCTCAAGCCGGAAGTGAAGCGCATCGTTACGGATTCCAACCCCGAAAACCTGAGGCGCCTGCTCACCGAAAACGACTTCGACAT
>JAIRLS010000283.1 GCA_031259205.1 Bacteroidales bacterium
GCTTTCGCCCTTTCGCGCTTAGTTCTTAACCTTGTAGCTAACCGACGATCCGTTCCCGTCTATCTGCACGACAAGCACACTCTGTTGCGGCGCCGTCGTTATCAGGACATTTTCGTTGGTATTGACCGTATAATCTTCCAACAATACGCCGTTCAGGTCGTAGAGGCGGACGCGATTGATCCTTGCTCCTTCCGGGTTCAGGATGTTGATTGCATTTCCCGATGCAAAAACACTCCACGAGCCCCCGTTTATATCGCTCAGTCCGTTTTCCGTATCGGTCTCAAACTCCTTTGATATCCACCTTTCACCGATGTTTTCTTCACAATTTGCCCTTATGTTCCAAATATAAACGGTCGCGGGCGTTAAATTCTGAAGCAGGTAATTTGTTTCTTCCCAAGCAGTAACCGCTGTTATATAAGTTATACTCGATGCGAGACGGTAACGTATATCCCAACTCAGGTTAATATCGTCGGCATCCCAGGAGAGGATGGCGGAAGTCGCCGTTATTCCCGTCGCCTGCAAGTTGGACGGAGCCGCGCAAGGCGGAATTGCCGTTGTGGTGAAACTGCCTGTTGCCCAAGCGCTTGTATCGTTTTCGGCGCAAATGCTGCGGATGCGGAACGAATAAGCCGTTTGGGGTGTCAAACCGGTGAAACGGACTGTTTCGGCGCTTTCGACAAGAATGTCCGTCCATAATTCATCGCCGGTGCGGTAAGAAACTTCATAATCGTCGGCCTCGCCTTCCCAGCTGACTGCCGCTGAACGGTGTGCCGGAACAATATTCAATCCGGAAGGCGGAAAACAGGTAATTGCCGATGTGCGGAAAACAGCCGTTGCCGTCCAATCGCTGTAGTCGCCCGCCGCCGGACTGCATATTGCCTGAATACTGTATTCGTATTCGGTATCCGGTTCCAAGCCCTGCAAGGTGAGCGAAGTTGTTTGCGAAGTCCTGTTAATCCAATCCTCCGTATTTTTCAGGCGGATCTTGATGTTGTAATTGGCCGCGCCGGAAGTCCAACTGATTACGGCGGAAGTTTGGGTGGCTTCTACTTCGACATTTTCCACGTCAGCGCAGGGGGCGGTAGCCGAAGTAGTAAACCGGACAATCGTTATCCGGGCAGTATCGCCTTCGGCGCAGGAATGAGTAATTCCCGCTTCATAAGTAGTCGACGGGGTTAAACCGCTAAGCGACCATTCGTTGTCCGTTTTCGACTGATAGTTTTTGTCCGTTTCACCGGCTCGACGCAAGAATACCAGCCATTCGTTGGCGGAGCCTTCCCAAGTAATATGGACTCTGCCTCCGCCGATTTCCGAAGCGGCGGCGTTGGTTACGACGGTGGGACAAGTTTCCAAAATGCCGACATTATCGACGGCTATTTGCTCTTTGCCGTCGCCGACTGCATAAAATGCCAGTTGCTGCACGCCCGTATATCTGTTCAAGGCAATGCTGCGATGCACTTTGCCGGCAACCGCCGAGGCGGTTTCTTCGTCAAGAATACTGTAACGCCCGATAACATTTGCACTGGAGAACGTTTTTCCCCCGTTGCGGGATACAACTACAAGCAACGAATCCGTATCGGGTGTTGCTTCGGTGCCCGGAGTCACTGCCAGCTCATACTCAAATGTATAGTTAACCGACCCGTCGCCAAAATCCAGCACCGGTAATTTCGCCCATTGGTAGCTGTTCGTTGATCCCGGGATTTCGTCATAATTAATATTCAGCGCCTGATTATTCACCTTCCAGTAGATATAGCAGGGAAACTTTCCCGTGTTACAGAAAGTAGTGGTTGCACTTGTAAGCTGCGCCTTTTCAAGGCTCCAGCCGGCAGGCAGCGCAGACGCATCGAAACTCTCGCTGAACGGCAAGCGGTATCCCGACATGAAAGAGATGATTTTGCTCCATGGGCTGCTTGAATACAGGGAACATTTGGAACGGACTTGCACCTCTATTTCAGACCGGTAAGGCAAGCCGGTCAGCAAGTACGGATACGTATTCGTTTCTATCGACGGCATCCATTCCGAACCTTTGACGCGATAACGAATTTCCCATGTGTTTGCATCGCCGTCCGGAGTCCAGCCGATGAGCGCCTTATCGCCCTCCAAAGAGAGTTTATCGGCTATCACCGTATTGAGCGGGGGAAGACAGGCCGGCCTTTCCTCTATTTTGATATTGGCGATATACATCCTCGCATTCCGGTAAGTCAGCCAATCGAATTTCAATTTCACTTTTTTACCGTTCAGTGCGGTAAAAATAAAATCCAGTTGAGGATAAGTGTTTGTATCACTACCGCTGGTCGCTGTAGAAACAGGCACATTGTCCGCTTCCTTCGATATCGTATAAACCGGAATATAGGTTATTCCATCTTCACTGACGGAGATTTGAAGGCTGTCTCTTTCATCCCATGTATTGTAGGCAGACCAGCTGCTTGTATACTCCTGAAATTGAATGTCGATAAAAGCCCGGTTGCTTCCTTCTTTCAGTAGTATCCATTGAGTGGTGAAACCGTTGTTGGCCTCGGCTGCGTTTGATGCGCTCAATTGACATTCCAATATTTGATAACGGTTTAATCGAAATCCTTGCTCGCCGTATGTTTCCCCGCCGAAAAGAGGTACGAAATTTGGAAACGCCTTGAAATTTTTATAATCCAGAGCGCCGTTTTCCCAGTCGGGCACTTTTCCCCAAGTAATCGAATCGGCGGTAACGAAATTGGTAGAATACGTCTGGTCTCCATCCCAACCCCAAGCGGCGTAATGGTAGATTGTATTGCTTTCCAGATTTTCCAGCACGAGGTCGCCCGGAGCATCTCCCTTGTAGATCACCACTCCGCCTTCGGCTATTTCGTCTCCCACATTCAGTGTGCCGGAAGGAGTTCCGAACACACCGTATTGACAGATGGTGGTATTTTTTGTAGCTGCTTCGTCCGTGCTTGCGATCAACACTTTTTGACCGGTGTCGCCGGTCGTTACCGATAAAGTTAGTTTATCGTATTCCACATCCTTTACGAAGAAAGCGGGAGGGCCAAACAGGGTGGTTATGGAAGCCGTCAACGGAACCGGATTGTATTTCGGGCCGGAAATGCAATAGGAATTGGCGGCAAATACGTGGACATACCAGACTGTAGCGGAAGACAGGTTATCGGGAGAAGCAAACGTGTTGCCGGTACTGTAACTGATCACTGTTCCGTTTCCCAAGGCATCTCCGGCTGCGTAAAACCGGTCATCCTGCGGAACGACCGGATCGGCGCTTTCGCTTATGACCGTCAGGTAGTGGTCGGCAGAAGCGGTAGCGGTGAAACGACCGCTTATTCCTGTACTGGTCGGCGGATCAAATGTCAAATCCGTCGGTTGCCCGGACGGAGCACTACAGTTGGCGGGTGGAGTAAAGGTGAACGTCAATCCGTCGCTTACGCTTCCCGTGATGCGCGTATCTTGGATATGTATACCAGGCAATTCGGCCGCTTTCGATGATTCGCTCCATGAAGAGATGCGCAAATGAACGTTGCCGGGTGAAGATCCCTTCAAACCCACACAAAATTGCAGGGACGACGCAGCCGCGCTGTTACTCCACCCGTTATAAACGAACTCGATTTTATTCGATCCTTCATACAGCCGGATTTGATGGTTGATATCGGTTCGCTGGCTTGCATCGTTGGTCAGCGCCAGCTGTACTTTCTTGAACTGTACCACTAATATCCGGTTGGAATTCGTTCCCTCCACTTTATAACTGATTTCCGTATTGGCCGATGCATATACTTCGAAGGGGAATCCCTGTTTGATGGTTCCAATCACATCAATGTCTCCGGCTTTCCAATAAGTCGTCTCCGATGAATTAGCTGTTCCCAGCAGGGAGGCCGGGTTGGTATTGGCAGTTACTTTATCTTTCCCCAGAATAATGGCGCCGTACGAACTGATTGCAAAGCGGTTCATCGTTTGATTGTCGTAGTCGAAATCAAAACCAATCGGAATACCCGCTACGTCCGTAACCAATTCTTTCGATTTTTCCGTCGGCGAATAGAATACCAGTTCCGTCAGTGTGTTATTGTCTGTATCTGCTCCCGACCAGACAACTGTTCCTCCGGTTATTTCCGAATAGACGCCGGCGGAGCTTTCAAAGCTGTAACCGTGAATAACTTGAGCGCTAATCGTTCCGTAGAAGATTAGGCTCCCTAAAATGGCTGTGATAATATATTTTTTCATGTGAAAATAAACTAAAAATTAAAAGTTAAAAACTAAAAACTAAAAAATCCTGATTATTAATAGCTCTTGGGTGTATAAAATACATGATTGTTTCATGTAATGGGGATAATTTTTCTGTATGAGAGAAGAAATAAGAACGTTTGTATCTAAAATTATTTTTTGCATTGCCTTACTGCATTTACTTCTGCGTTTATTTCATCCATTGTCATGGAT
>JAIRLS010000310.1 GCA_031259205.1 Bacteroidales bacterium
ATGCTTAATCCGAATTGTATTGATTTTGCCGAAGGATAAGTGCCGAAGTCAACGCCCTGGTACAGGCTGCTGCTTTCGTCGATCCCGTTGCGGTTGGATTCGGGGTCGTATCCCTGATAAGAAGTCAGGGTGAGGAAATTCAGCAGAGAGATGGAGAGGCGCAACCGTGCGTCTTTCGTAATCTTCTTCACCGGCAGGGTATAACCCAGCGAGATGTTCCTCGCCTTCAGGAACGAAGCGTCCTCGATAAAGCGCGAATCGGTGACGATCGAAGTCGAATTGGTTGCCTTGGCGATCGTGTGCGAAGGATTCGTGGGTGTCCACCGTTCGGCGACGGTGGCCAGCGAATTATAGTCGGTGCTTGTCTTCTCGAAGCGCGCCCGCAGGGTGTTGAACAGCTTGTTGCCGTAACTCCCGTGGAAAGCGAACGAGAAATCCCAGCGTTTATACGTCAGCGTCGAGCTAAAGCCGCCGGTAAACTTCGGCTGACTGTTGCCCAGTATGATGCGGTCTTCTTCGTTGACCACACCGTTATGATCCGTGTCTTCGTAGCGTGCGATCCCCGGCGCCAACGCTTCGGTGGTCTGGGGCGGGAATTTGCTGATGTCGTCGTCCGTCTGCACGATGTCAACGAACCGGTAACCGTAGAAACTGCCCAGCGGCTCGCCTTTCTGCACTCTCAGCGGATTCAGGTAGGTCAGCGTACCGGTACTTGTGAACGACGGGGTAATAAACTCCGCGACGCCAAGGTCCTCCACACGGTTGATATTCCTGGCCCAGTTGACGGACACGCGCCAGTTGAACGCCCTCCTCTCGATAATCTTCGCGTCCACCTCCAACTCAATCCCTTTGTTTGAAACGCTGCCCACGTTGCGCATGGCCGTACTGAAACCCGTCACACGCTCGACCGGTACCTGCAACAACAGGTCGCTCGTCAGTTTGTAGTAAACGTCCGCGACCACATTCAGCCGGTCGTTCAGGAAGCCGGCGTTCGCGCCGAGATTATACGAAGCGGTCGTCTCCCATTTCAACCGGTCGTTCGACAGGTTTTCAACGATATAACCCGTATGCGAAACGTCGTCAAACCAAACCGTCCGGGGAACAACATTGGAGATAAAACGGAAATCACCTATCTCCTGGTTGCCCACCGTCCCGCCGCTCAAGCGCAGTTGCAGGTGGCTGACGGACGAGGCGGCGTCTTTGAAGAAATCCTCCCTGTCAATGTTCCACGACACGCCCAGTGACGGGAAGTAACCCCACTGATGCCCCCTGGCAAAACGGGAAGATCCGTCGGCACGCACCGTAGCCGTCGCGTTGTATTTCCCCTTATAGCCGTAGTTGACGCGCCCCAGGAAGGAGTTGAGCGTGGAGGTATAGGCCGAACTGGAGGGATTCGTGGCCGTCCCTCCGCTGCTGAGGTTGTTGTAGCCGGTCGCATCGTTCGAGAATCCGTAGGAGCCGGCCGTAAAAGCCTTCCGGTCGGTGCGCTGCGAAGTGAAACCCGCCAGCCCCGTCACGGCATGTACCTCGTTGAAGACCTTGTTGTAGTTCACCGTATACTCCGTCTGCCAGGCATACACATCCTTCTGCCCGATAGAAGCCTGCCCGATGAAAGCGCCGGATAACGTATTGGCCGGCGCGTAGTAGTTCTCTTTCGTATGGCTCAGGTCTGCGCCGATGTTCGCCTTCAACTTCAATTCGGGCAACAGGGCGTACTCGGCGAAGAAGATGCTTAGCACACGGGTATTCTCCGTCAATAACCGGACGTTCTGCAAGTCGGCGACGGGATTGGTCGTACCGCCTTTCACCTGTCCGCCCCACCCGACGGGATTGGACGAGTAATTGTACGAGCCGTCGGCGTTGTATACCGGGACGATGGGCGGGACGTTCACCGCCGCGATCCAGGAGTTCGGCTCATTGTTGCCTCCGCGGTAATTCAGTCCGTTCGACTGCAAGTAATTGCCGGTCGCATTCACACCGATACGCAACTTCGGGATCACGTCCCGTTCCAGATTGACGCGCCCGCCGTAGCGTTTCAGCCCGGTTCCGAGGATAATGCCCTCCTGCGAGGTGTAATTGCCCGAAACGGCGTAGCGCGATTTGTCGTCGCCGCCGGTAAAGGACAACTGGTGCGTCTGCGTCAACCCGCTCCGCAGGGCGGCGTCCTGCCAGTCGGCTCCGCTTCCCGCTTCGGGTACGGGCAGGACATCTCCCGTGCGCCCCTCGCCGATACGAATCTCGTTGTAGAGTTCCGTCCATTGTCGAGCGTCGAGAAATTCTACCTTATGAGAGATGCTGCTCCAGCCGAAACTGGTCTGGTAGTTCACGCTGTTACTGCCTTTCGTTCCTTTCTTCGTGGTGATGATGATCACGCCGTTTGCACCCCTCGTGCCGTAAATGGCCGTCGCCGATACGTCTTTCAGAACGTCGATGCTTTCAATATCGGCAGGGTTAATGGCGGCAAGGGGATTCAGGATCGCATCGCTCCGCCCTGTGCCTACCTGCGTCGCGGTTACGTCGTTGTAGACGATGAAGCCGTCGATCACGTATAAAGGCTCGTTGCCGCCCGTGATCGAATTGCCGCCGCGAATGCGGATGTTGGATACCGCTCCGGGCTGTCCCGAAGTCTGCGAAACGTTCAACCCCGCCACCGCACCGCTTAATACCGTTTCTATCGACGGCATTGATAGTTGCAGCCGCTCTTTGGGCACCGTCGAGATCGCGCTGGTCAGTTCGCGCCGCCTCTGCGTGCCGTAGCCTACGACGACGACCTCATTCAAGAAGTTCAGGTTCTCGCTCAGCAGGACGGTAACCGGCTCCGTGTATTCGTAGATGTCAATCTCCTGTTTCAGGTAGCCGATGTAACTGATCGAAACAGTGACCGGAAACGACGAGGCATTAATGGAAAACCACCCGTCCGCATCACTGACCGTCCCCTCGGTCGAGCCACCAATCGAAATGGCAGCGCCGATAACAGGCTCGCGCGTCTGTGCATCAAGTACCGTTCCGCTTATTTTCACTTTGTCTGCCTGCGCATAACCGAGATACGGAAATAAAACGGTTATTAGCAAAAACAACGCTGTTTTTGTCGTGCTCTTCCACTGTCGCGCAGGGGGTAACTCGCGGGGATTTCCGGTCGCAACCGGCAAGTTTTGTTCTAATCTTTCTGTTTTCTGATTCATATTCGTATAATTTTACATTTATAAATAAAGGCTACCCGATTCTCTTCGGACAGCCTTTTTATTCGTTTCATTTTATCTATTTTTTAAGTACATAAAATATCTGCTGTCCGTTTTCGGCAGTTACGCATCATATACATATAAAAACTATATAAATTCATACCTCTTTTTTTTCTGCAAAGATAGTGGGGTGAAAAATCTGCCGCAATACCACATTTATGGTAATTTTCATTATCCGTATCCGTATCCGGGAAAAAACGGACCGACTGAACGGGATACTTACAGATGAAAGGCGTATAAAAATAATTTTGCCCGTTTGTAATTTTTTATTCACTTTGCCGACTAATAGATAAAATGATTTTAAGAAAATGGATAAAAACGGACGGGAAGAAAAATTTATTGATATGGTCAAGCAAAATGAACGGGTCATTTATAAAGTCTGTTCGTTTTATGCTTCGGAAGAGGATCCACTAAATGATTTGTATCAGGATGTGGTTTGTAATCTGTGGGCGGCCTATCCGAAGTTCAGAGGCGAATGTAGCGCTTCTACATGGATCTATCGTGTGGCATTGAATACGTGTATTTCTAATTTCAGGAAGAAAAAACGTGCGTCGCAGAATATCGACCTGTATCAGTTGCAGGATGCTTTTATCCAATCCGAAGATCTGACGGACGAAATTAAAGAGATGTACCGGCTTATTCATCAGTTGAAAAATCTGGAGCGCGCTATTATTCTGCTCTATCTTGAGGAAAAAAGTTATCAGGAAATTGCGGATATTACCGGATTATCACTGAGTAATGTGGCGGTCAAATTGAAACGTATTAAGGAAAAACTTATTAAAATGTCGAATCTGTAAAAATTAAAACAATGGAACTTGAAGAATTAAAAGAAAGATGGATTTTATTTGATAACAGGATGCAGCGGCAGGAAGGACTTAAGATTGCTATAATAAAAGATATGCTGCTTACTAAATCGGATAAGGCTTTGAGCCGGTTGATAAATTATGATTATTTCGGACTTGTTGCTTGTCTGGTTGTATTACCGGTACTTCTCCTGGTCTGGACCTTATCCCCCGCTTTTGTGAACAAGGTAATCGTGTCGGCTGGTTTTGTCTTTGTTGTTGCCGGTATGATTTCCGAAATAGTGGAGTTGATAAAATTACATAAGGTGGATTTTTCTTTACCCGTAAGCCGGAATATTTGTATGGTGCAAAAGATTAATATCGTTAACAGACGGTCTTATATTATTTATTGTATCATCGCTTTCGTGTTGCTGATTTTTGTTCTGGCCTACTTGCTGATGACCTCTGCTAATGTCGTCAGGATCTTTGTGATAGCGATAGCGATTCCCCTGAGTATTATTCTGGCATTCTGGGAATATAAACGCCTGTATCGCCGAAACTTTAATTCTATACTTCTAAGCCTTCAGGAATTGAAGGAACTGGAAGAGCCGGACAATAATGCGCCGTGAGAAATAAGATCTCTCCGGTAATTTTCTGAAAAAAAACTTTTTTCATCCCGCACACGCTTGGAAATCGCAGAATTTTCATGTAGTTTTGCATCTTCAAAATGGATTATGATATGTCAATTGAACAGTATTTTTTTCAGATTATTTTATCGGCAGTTGTTCTTATATTACTGCCCGTATCGCGATATATAATAAGGAAAGTCGTATCAAAATACGG
>JAIRLS010000338.1 GCA_031259205.1 Bacteroidales bacterium
TCAAGAATCTTTACCGACACGATCCCGTCATTGCCCGTCTTGTGCAAAACAACGTTCAGAAAAGACAGTAACTGCTCCTCGTCTCCTTCCTCGCCCATGTATTTCATGAACAGGAAATCATTTAGCGGATTTAATCTCGTCTTATTCATCTACCTGGTTTTTATGCCACAAATATAATAATGTTTTGGCAATAAAGAAAATTTTTACGACCTTTTTTGCATTCCCTGTTTTTTGCGCTTCGCGCCTTTGCTCCGCAAGGGCGGTTACTCGCGGGAAAGTAAAAAAGAGAGCTGGCTTAAAAAAGTCAGCCCCCTTTGGAAATTTTCCGCAGAAACTGCTCTTTCTTTGGGAATTACCTGTTCAGCGCGGTTACATGTACTGTCCGGATTTTCGTCGTTTTCGTCGTTCCGCCGGCGCCTGCGGCGAAGTTTTCTTTTAAATTTGTCGAAAATGATCCGAATCGAAAACTTGCAAAAATAGTATAAAAATTCGCAAAAATAGCATCATGTTTTTTCGCATAAACTATATACATTTGCATTTTCTCAAATAAAAGAAGATATTTTTGAATGATGTTAATATATATTTGGATATGAAGGAAATAGTGGTTTTGTCGTTTTATTCTCTTCTATGGATAATAAATATGCAAGTGCAACCGGACGTCCATCTGCTTGGGCCGGAATTTCAGCGGCAGGCAGTCCGTCGGTTTATTTTTTCCGGCAACATCAATTTTCCGGAGTTTGTCCCGTTGGAGATCACGGCGTTTGAATCCATGCGGTCGAATTTTCCCGTCATAACAATTCCAGACCGGAGTTACGGGCCTTGTATTTTTACGGCGCCAATCCGAAGGTTTCCCTGTTCTCAAAACATGATGTCTATAGTTAAATAATTAAAATAAATAATAATAATTAAATACAATTTGAAATGAACACACGTAGAAGTTTTTTGAAAAAAGTCGCCTCTGTGGGGGCGGGTGTAATAGCGGTTCCAACCATTGTTCCCGCGTCGGTGTTGGGACCAAATGCGCCCTCCGGGCGTATTAATATCGGCGCTATCGGTACAGGGCGCATTTCGAGGGATCATGACATGCCGGGCGTCTGGAAATACGATTTTGCGAGGATCATTGCCGTTGCAGACATCGACGCTCACAGGGCAAGCGAAGCAAAGGCGATGGTAGAAAATTACTATTCTCAAAAACTGGGAAAACCGTATAACGGAGTGACCGTTTACGATAATTATTTAAACCTGTTGGCCAACAAAGATGTGGACGCAGTACTGATCAGTACGCCGGATCATTGGCACGCCAAGCAAGCCATCGACGCCGTTCGTGCAGGAAAAGACGTTTATCTGCAAAAACCGACCTCGCTGACCATTGAAGACGGTCGCAAAATGAGCAATGCCGTTAATGCCAGCGGGCGGATACTGCAAATCGGCAGCCAGCAGCGTTCCATGGAACAGTTTCGAGTAGCCTGCGAATTGGTCAGGAACGGGCGCATCGGTCAGTTGAAAACCATTGACGTGCGCTTACCGGGCGACCCTCCGGGAGGCAAAACCGAGGAGATGCCCGTACCCAAAGGCTTTAACTATGACGAATGGCTGGGACAGACGCCTTACGTATATTACACCGTTGACCGCGTACATCCGCAACAAGGGTACGGGCGACCGGGCTGGCTCCGTTGCGAACAGTTCGGAGCAGGCATGATTACCGGATGGGGCGCTCATCATTTTGACATCGCCCACTGGGCAATGGACAAGGAATATTCCGGACCGGTGGAAATATCGGGAAAAGCGGAATTCCCTGCTGCCGGATCGGGACTGTGGGACGTACACGGGCCATACGAAACACGCATGGTGTATGACAACGGCGTGGTTGTGACCGGAACTACCGAAAGCAAAGAAAAAAACAACGGCGTCCTCTTTACCGGCACCGAAGGATGGATATTTGTCAGTCGGGGAAATTATGCCGCTTCGCCCAACGAACCGATCAGCACCAAATCCAAAGCTTTGCAGGCATCCGACCCGAAACTGCTTGCCCCGCTTACGGAAAATGACAGGGTGAGGCTTTACAAAAGCGCCGATCATCACGGCAACTGGCTGGAATGTATCCGCACACGGCAAATCAACAGCACTCCCGCCGAGGTAGCGCACCGCTCCTGTACGGCATGTCTGCTGCAACATATCGCCATGAAGCTGGAACGCACGCTTTACTGGGATCCTGTAACGGAAAAATTCAAAAACGACGACGAAGCCAATACCATGATCGCCCGTCCGCAAAGACCTCCCTACCAGTTTTAATTGAAATTATCATTCATATCTAATAATTAATACCATGAAAAGAATCTTTTTAAAAACAGTTTTGTTATTTTTGATTTATCCCGCTTTCGCTCAGGAAGCGGTCGTATCGGCAGTGCGGACAGGCGACCGCATAGACGTTAATATCGGTAATCATTTTTTCACCAGTTACCGCTTTCATGCCGATGAGAAGTACCCTTTCTTTTTTCCGGTCAATGGCCCTGTATCGGGCTACGGCGTTACTTCCGTTCGCAACGGCATTTATCCGCATCACAGTTCGCTGTTTTTCGGATGCGACAGGGTAAACGGCGGCAACTACTGGCAGGAAGGCCTTGAACGCGGACGTATCATTTCCATCGGCGCACGCATTGTTGAGGAAAAAGGCAGCAGGGTGGTGATCGAAGACGAATGTATATGGAAACGTCCCGATGCCGAAGCGCCGGTGAAGGATCGCCGCAGGATCGTTATTTGTTCGCCGTCCAAGGGCTTGTACCAACTGGATTTCGAGGTGGAAATGGAAATGCTGACAGACGTAAGCATATTGAAAACCAATCATTCGCTGTTCAGCGCACGGATAGATCCCGACTTGTCCGTACAATTGGGGGGCGTTATGGTAAACGCCGAAGGAAAACAGGGCGAAAAAGGCACATTCGGCGCCGCTTCCCCATGGATCGACTGTTACGGAACAAGGAAAACAGGTACGGAAGGGCTGGCTATCCTGCAACATCCTTCCAACAAGTGGTTCCCTTCCCCTTGGTTCACACGCGACTACGGATTCATTTCCCCAACACCGATGTATTGGCCGGAGGATGACAAAGCTACTGTTCTGAAAAAAGGCGAAAAAATCAAACTCCGTTATCGGGTGCTGGTGCATGGCGGCGATACCGGACAGGCCGGCATTGCCCTGCTGTATGAACAATACCGAAACGAATAACAAACACCGTACAGGAATATGAATAAACAAAAGACAATGAATATGGATTTGACCGGCAAGGTCGCAGTCGTCACCGGAGGTGGCGGCGTGTTGGGCGGAAGCATATCCCGCAGCCTGGCCGAAAACGGCGTAAAAGTAGCTGTGCTGGACATTCGTGAAGAACAATTGGCGCAGCGTGTGGAAGAACTGTCCCGCTATGGCAAAGCAACAGGATTGTACTGCAACGTGTTGGACAAAAGCAGTCTGGAAAATGTTCGCGAAAAATTGCTCTCTACCTGGGGCAGTATTGATTTTCTGATTAATGCAGCGGGCGGAAACATGCCCGGGGCAACGCTGGATGAAAACCAAACCATTTTCGACATGAAAATGGATGATTTCAACAAAGTGACGGATTTGAACCTGAACGGGACGGTTTACCCCAGTATCGTGTTCGGCAAGGCTATGGCGGAACAGGGATGCGGAAGCATCATCAACATCACCTCAATGGCCTGTTTTTCGGCGATTACGCGCGTGCCGGGTTATTCGGTCGCCAAAAGCGGAGTCGCTATCTTTACCCAATGGCTGGCAATGGAAATGGCGTTGAAATTCAGTGAAAAAATCCGTGTCAATGCACTGGCGCCCGGTTTCTTCATCGGCGACCAGAACAGAGCCGTACTCATTCGGCCGGACGGCTCCTACACCGAACGAAGCAAAAAAGTGTTAGCGCGAACACCGATGAAACGTTTCGGCGACATCAGCGAATTGAACGGAATGGTGCATTTCCTCTGTTCACCTCACGCAAGTTTCATTACCGGCGCCATCATCCC
>JAIRLS010000281.1 GCA_031259205.1 Bacteroidales bacterium
ACAGTAGGGAGCACTTTTGCCGACAATTCGCCTACGCTACTCGGATTGACGGCGCAAAACACCGGCGGCTCAATGTCGATTTACGGCAATAGTAGAGATCCCAATATCAACCGGCTGCCAGGCAAGCCGCTTTCGTGCAACTATTGTACAGGCGAGCAAGCAATGATTGACCACATCGACAGATATTCCGAAGGATGGAACGGCAATGAACCGCGATTCCTGATTATTCAGGGCAATCCGTGGAACAGCGAAATCAATCCTACCGGTTTCAAAAACATACAAACCCGTTACAGTTCGGGCGAGTATGCCGGCAAATACGTTTTTGTTCGTCCCGACCATATCTTCCAGCTTATACGCGAAGCAAGCGGCCTTACGATAAATCCGGGCGCTATCGAAGGCGATGGCGAGGGTCTTACCGGCGCTTATTTCAACGGAACAAATTTTGAAACGGAAATAACAAACCGCACAGATACCTGCATCAATTTCGAATGGAGTACCGGTTCGCCGGCAGAAGGCATTGATACCGACAATTTCTCCATTCGCTGGACAGGGGAAGTAATGCCTCAATATACAGGCAACTACACATTTTACCTTACCTGCGATGACGGAGGCCGGTTGTGGGTAAACGACAGTCTGATTATCGACAAATGGGAAAGAAATCAAAATCCATCTGTGGGAACCATTCCCCTGACCGCAGGCGAAAAATACAATTTAAAACTGGAATATAAAGACGCCCGCGGTACGGCCGCATGTAAAATGGAATGGGCAAGTGCGTTTCAATCGCGCGAAATCGTACCGAAAAGCCAGCTATTTAAAAGTATTCGGACAGGTCTGAAAAATGCCCCTGCCCTCCCCGAAGTAAAAGTCTATCCCTGCTCCGGAAAAGAAACCGTAACGGTTGAAATCGCTAATTGCAACGGCGATGATGCTGTAACCCTGTCCGTTTACGATATTTACGGAAAAATATTGCTCGAGCAAACAAGCCGGACGACCATGCGACAGTTGGATCTAAGCCCCTTCCCCAAAGGAATATACTTGATTTCAGTACATACAAAAGATTATTCAAAAACCGTCAAATACATCCGATGAACAAAGACGTAGCAACAGAACGGCTTTTTACGCATCGACTGCTTAGGAAACGAAGCAGCCGATGCTTGAAAAATTCACAATTCATTTACATATAAAACATAAAATCATGAAACGGAAAATTATTACCATATTCTTCATCGCCTGCACATTATTCGCAGTGCACACTTCTACCTTTGCCGAAATCATTTCCGGCACAGCCTATAAAATCAACTCCTGTTTCACAGGGAAAAAAGCGCTTTCCACTCCCAACGCTTCGCCGGAAGAAAACGCCGGAATAATCGCGTGGACAGAAACAAACGTACCCGCTCAACGCTGGATTGCAACCGGCGCCGGCGAAAACTTCTTTTACCTGGCTAACGCCTATTCCGGAAGATTCTTGACAGAAGAATCACACCGTCCCAAAGCAGGCGACAAACTCATTCAAAAACTGAACGACAAGGAATTTAGCCGGTGGGAATTTATTCCCGTGCAAGACAACAATTACCCCGACGCTTATTACATCCGCTTTTCGATAAACGCTTCCGGAGAAACCGGCCTCTACCTCGAACTTGCCGGCAACACCGAAGGCGCGGATGTAAGCCTCCAAGCCAGACGTACCGACGCCGACTCGCTCCGGCAGATGTGGACGGTCGTACCCGAAGACGTTTTGCCCAACCGCGTTACGCCCGCCTTTCGCGATAGCGTCATGCGCGGATTCAAAAACTATTTCTACAAAAAAGCAAACGTGGGTTACGTACTCGGATCCGGCGGATGGTGGGGCGACGCCGAAATGATTGAAACCATACTCGACGCCTACGAAACCACCGGTAAACAGGAATACAAAACCATGTTCATCGAACTCTACAACAATTTTACTTCCCGTAACGGCGTCAGCTGGCTTGATAATGAATACAACGACGATATCGCATGGATGGTTATCGCCTCCGTTCGCGCATACCTGATGTTCGGCAACGATACCTACCTTAATCATGCCCAAAACAATTTCGACCGGATGTATTCCCGCGCCCTGCTCCCTTCGGGTATGCTGCGCTGGAAACAAACTCCCACCGACAACCAGGGAACCAATTCCTGCATCAACGGACCCGCAGAAGTCGCCGCCTGTTACCTCTCCATCGCCACCGGCAACGAAGACTATTACGAAAAAGCAAAAGCCCTTTACGCCCTCCAGCGCCAGTACCTGTACGATTCCGATACCGGAAAAGTATTCGACTCCGGCGCCTGGGACGGCAACACTTTTACCGTCGGTAACGATTGGAGTTCCATTTACAACCAGGGAACCTTTCTCGGTGCAGCCCTCATGCTCTACAACCACTACGGAACAACCCGGTACAAAAACGATGCACATAAAATAGTCGAATGGACGCGCAACAACCTTTGCAATACCCGCGGCGTCATCAGCGTCTGCGGCAGCGGAAACGACTTGCAAGGCTTCAAAGGAATATTCATGCGATACCTCCGCCGCTACATCGTCGACCTCGCAGTACCCGACAAAGTAGAATGGATGCAACAAAACGCCCTGCAAGCCTACAACAACCGCAATTCCAAAGGAATCATCTGGACAGCCTGGTGGGAAAAAACCGCCGAAAACTTCATCTTCTCCGACGGCTATAACTTCTCCAACCAGCCCTTCGGCTGTTCCACCGCCGTATCGGCAGCCTTTAACGCCCCCCTTGATGAAAACCGCATCATCAAAAACGCATTTGAAACCATCGAAGCCGAACACTTCGATTACCTGAAAGGAATCATCGTCGAACAAACCGACGGCATTACCGCAGTCAGCAATACCGCCGACAATTATTACACCGTCTACAACCATGTCGACTTCGGAGAAGAACAGCCGGCCACCGGCATTGAACTGCTCGTACAGGGCGGAAGACAAAGCAACGCTAAAATCGAAATCCATGCAGACTCCCTCTCCGGGGAACTCATGGGAACCGTCGATGTCCCAAACGGAAGCGACTGGGTCGTTGTCGAAACGCCCATTACGCCCATTACCGGACGCCATCACATCTACCTCGTTTACAAAAAAGAAGGATTTAAGGTAGACCACTTCCGCTTCACAAAAGAAACAGTCCGAATAGAAAAACCGGACGCATTGCTGCAGATAAAACTCTATCCCAACCCCGCAATCACCGATTTAAACCTGCTCATTCCGCACTCCGGACAACTGTGCGTTTACAATGCGCTGGGAAAAGAAATCACATCCCTCTATCTCCCGGCAGGAACCGCCACCTTTAATATAAACAAATACAATCCGGGAGTATATCTGGTTAATATGACTACAAATCACGGAACATTCTTCTGTAAATTCCTGAAAAAATAACAAGAAACAATTTGTTTATCAGGGCAAACGCATCTTAAATTTAACATTTGGATTGAAACATAAAAAACCATTTCTTTGCAAAAAAAACGTTATGCGCACACCGATAAAATATTTTACAGAATTGACAGATCCCCGTAT
>JAIRLS010000304.1 GCA_031259205.1 Bacteroidales bacterium
TTTTTCAAAAAATGAACAGATACACGACAACGTGATCGGGATGTATATTGAAAAGTATTATTACAAAACTGGAACATTCGGAAATAATTCTACCTGATAATTTATGACACTACCAAATATTGTTGTTGAAATTGATGTTTGTGGATAATTGATTTCGGGTTTCTACGAATTTTACTTTTGAATATAGCTTATATTCAACAATATAGATAATATTTAAAATTGAATTTTCGTTTTTTACCTGTTTTATCCCGTTATGCACCTGTTTTCAGGCAGATACACTTACGATTTATTAGTTGCTACAAAAATTAAGCATAATATATTTGTTAACACATTTTTATATGATATAAATTCAAATATTTAGTTGCTACAAAATAAGATTTTTATGTATTAAGTTGCTTAATGTTAATATTTTACTTCCATAAAACCCGTTTTGTGGAAAGTACAAGCCCTCTTTCGCATAAATTTCTACAATGCTTATCCATAATGGAAAATAGAGCATGTCATAAAATTTTACCGGACGCAGTGAAAAAGAATAAGGAAAAATAATCCAAAAACCTTATTTTTGCAAAAAATTCGGTCATGAATCATCAGGGAAAAGTTAGCGTCGGTTTGATACAAACCATTGCAGACGAGGATATCGAACGGAATATCGCCGTTACCGTGCAGGCTATCCGTCAAGCAGCGGCGCAGAAAGCGCAGATCGTGTGTTTGCAGGAGTTGTTCCGGACTCAGTACTTTTGCCATACGGAGGACGTCCGGTATTTCGAATGGGCAGAGCCTGTTCCCGGACCTACGACCGACATGTTGCAACAATTATCGGAAGAATTAAGCATTGTTATCATTGCGCCGCTGTTTGAACGACGCACAAAAGGGTTGTACCACAATACGGCTGCTGTTATTGACGCCGACGGAACCTGTCTGGGGAAATACCGCAAACAACATATTCCGGATGACCCCGGTTTCTACGAAAAGTTCTATTTTGCCCCCGGCGACATGGGTTATCAGGTATTCGACACGAGATATGCCCGTATTGGCGTGCTGATATGTTGGGATCAGTGGTATCCGGAGGCGGCGCGTATCACCTCGCTGATGAATGCGGAAATACTCTTCTTCCCTACAGCCATCGGATGGGACGTCAATGAGAAATCGGACGAAACCAACCGCGAACAATTTGAAGCGTGGCAAATCATCCAGCGTAGCCACGCCATCGCCAACGGCGTGCATGTGGCGGCGGTCAACCGGACAGGCGTCGAACACGGAACGCAATTCTGGGGCGGGTCGTTTATAGCCAATCCGTTCGGGACTATTCTCTGTCAAGCGCCTCACGCCGAATCTGCCGTGTGCGTACAACAGATCGACCTGCAACTTAGCGAGCATTACCGTACCGCATGGCCTTTCCTGCGCGATCGGCGGACGGATACCTACACGCCCGTCCGACACCGATTTATTGACCCCTGACCCCTTTGCGACATGTTAATCTATTTTGTTGTAGGAGAGCCTTCGGGCGACATCCTTGCCTCTCGCCTGATGAAAGCCTTGACGAAAAAATCGCCCGGCGTCCGTTTTTCCGGCGTCGGCGGAGAGGCCATGACGGAGACAGGCTTTAAAAGCCTGTTCCCCATGTCCGAACTTTCCGTGATGGGATTTTGGGAAGTAGCGCCCCGACTACCCCTCATACTGAAACGCATGAATGAAACGGCAGACGACATCGCCGCCCAACGCCCCGACGTACTGGTCACAGTGGATAGCTGGGGGTTCGTCGGACGACTGTTGGGAAAACTGGAAAAACGTTGCCCGAATTTGACGAAAGTCCACTATGTAGCGCCGCAGGTGTGGGCATGGAAAAAAGGCAGGGCGGCCAAAGTCGCCCGGATGACGGATCACCTGATGACGCTACTGCCTTACGAACCGCCTTATTTCGAGAAATATGGACTGAAATGCACTTTTGTAGGACATCCGGTCATCGAAAATACGGCTCACATCAACGTTTGTCCGGTCGAGTTTAAAGCAAGGTACGGCATTCCGGAAACGGCTGTTCTCCTGACCCTCCTTCCGGGAAGCCGGCACAGCGAAGTGAGCAAGTTAGCGCCTGTGTTCGGTAAAGTGGTCAGGCAACTGCTTCCTTATTTTCCCGGCCTGTATCTGCTGATTCCTACTGTTAGCGCTATGGCGGACGAGGTAGAAGCCGCTTTTGAAAACACAGGTATTCCACACTTGCTCATCCATGGGCAACAGGAACGTTATAAGGCATTCATGGCAAGCGACTTTGCGCTTGCCGCGTCCGGCACTGTTTCGCTCGAACTGACGGCTTGCGGTACTCCGCATGTCATTGCATACAAGTTCAACCGTTTAACCAATATCCTCATCCAACGGTTAGCCACTACCCGTTTTGCCAACCTGATCAACATTCTGGCAGGCAAATTCGTGATTCCGGAGTTTGTGCTGGCCAATTGCAACGAAAAACGGATTACGCCCGTCGTGCTTGAACTGATGCGTCATCCCGAAAAAGCAAAAGCCATCGCCACAGAAGCGTCCCAATATCTGCAACTGCTGAAACCTTCCGACGCCTTGCCTTCCGAAAAAGCGGCGTCTGTAGTGCTGTCTGCTGCTAACGGGGGAAAAATCGCAAAATGAATATTTTATTTCCAAAACTCCCACCCGAAACAAAATCCACCGCTATATACTGTCCGGTTATTTTCGTTTTTTGGCATTGGCTTTTGCCTGCGCCCGCTGTTGTTTTTGCAGGTCTTCCAGCCGTTGCTGAAACCGTGATTTTTTCACCGGTTTGGCGCTGTTAGCGTGCAGTTTCTGCAACAATTTCTTTTCATCAATGCCGCGTTTGAAAATCTCGTTTTGCGTGATGGTGATTACGTTGGCAATGAAATAGTAGTAAGTCAGGCCGGCCGAATAGTTATTGAGGAAAAACATGAACATCACCGGCATGATGTACATCATGGTTTTCATTCCCGGCATGGCGGAAGTATCTGTCTGCCCGCTACTCATGCGCATGCTGATGACGGTTGCCACGGTCATCAGTATGGTGAACAGGCTGATATGGTCGCCGTAGAAAGGGATGGTGAACGGCAGGTTGAGGATGGAGTCGTAGGTGGACAAGTCTTCAGCCCACAGGAAGGACTGTTGCCGTAATTCGATAGACGAGGGGAAGAAACGGAACATGGCCAGCAGGATGGGCATTTGCAGGAGCATGGGAAGACAACCGCCCATAGGACTGACGCCCACTTTGCGATACAGCGCCATCACTGCTTGCTGACGTTCCATCGCTTTTTCCTTCGGAATGCGTTGGTTGATCTCGTCGATTTGCGGTTTGAGCACCCGCATCTTGGCGGACGACATGAACGACTTGAAAGTCAGCGGAAGCAGGCAGGCTTTGATGATGATGGTCATCAGCAGGATGATCAGTCCGTAATTGCCGATAAAACTGCCCAGCCAGTTGAACAGCGGGATGATGACAAAACGGTTGATCCACCGGATAATGCTTCTGCCCAACGGCACCATCTGTTCCAGCCCGATGTCGTATTTCTTGAGGGTTTTGTAATGATTAGGCCCGAAATAAATGCTCATGGGAATGGTTTGCACGGCTTGACGGCTGTCTAATTCCATTCCGACGGCAGCCTTGTACTGTTTGATGTATTTGTGCTGTACGGCCGGTTTCTGCGATTCCAGATTGGCATTAACGGACTGTCCGCGGAAAATTAGCGTCCATGAAAAAAATTGTTGTTTAAAGGAAATCCAGTTCAGATAAGGCTCGTTGTTCCGTCTTTCCGTATCTTTGGACGCGCCAATATCGTTCACGTTGTCACCCGACTTGTAAAACAGCGACGTGTAGGTGTTTTCGTTTTCCGCTCCTTTTTCCTGACGGGGAGAATACACTTGCCAGTCAAAGTCGATGATCGTTTGATTAGAGGCAATCAACTTGTTTATGTTAAACATATTAACATCGAATTTCATCATGTATTCTCCGGCTTTTATCGTGTAGCAATATTCGATATAGGCGTCACCTTCGGCTTTCAGTCGCATTTTCAGTGTAGCGGAATCGTCGGAAAGCCGTATTTCGCTACGGTGATCGGAAGGCTCGAAGAAAAGGTGGTTGGTAGCTATACTCCGGTTGTTTGAGAAAAAGTTGAATCCAAACACGGTAGAGTCGCCGTCGAACAGGATGAGCGGGCTTTGGTCGTAGCGCTTGTAGTCTTTCAGTTCTACCGAATAGGGACGACCGCCTTTAGTGGAGAAAGTGACTTTCATCAGATCGTTTTCCATAGTGATAAAACGGTTTTCGCCATAAGCGGCATTGGAGAAAGCGCCGAACTGTTCTTGCATCTGTTGTTTTTGGGTGGTGTCGGCTGCCGTGGCGTCGGGCGCAATGAGGGTACTTTCCGGCTCCGCCTTTCTGAGTTCTTCGGCTAACCGTTCCTGCTCTGCCTTGTTGACGGCAGCGATAGAATCGCGCCTGTGCTGCATCCGTTCCAATTCTTCCTGCGACGGACGGTTCCAGATACTGTAACCTACCAGAATCCCAATAATAAGCAATATACCGATAATCGTATTTTTATCCATTCTATTATTCAATCATTTATGGCGCCACTCCCTTCAACGAACAACGCAATTTAAAAAATGGCAAAGGTATATGATAAAATTGACTTTTCCCACAGAATTTGTTTTTTGGTTAATTCTTTTATTGGGGTGCTATGAAAAACATTTCTTCTGCCCTCCACGAATACACGAATGTAGAGGCGCACGGCGTGCGCCTGAAAGCGCGAATGTAGAGACGCATGGCGTGCGTCTAAATCCGCTTTGGAGAATGTGGAACGTCCTGAAAGGACGTAACTTTCATAACCGCAGGTCAACGACCTGCGGTTATGAAAAGGGATGGGAAGAAAGCGGGAAACAAAACACGGATGAAACAGTCCACTGCCCCATAGCGCCTCAAAAAAAGAATTAACCTGTATTTCTCATATTATGACCAAGAATA
>JAIRLS010000049.1 GCA_031259205.1 Bacteroidales bacterium
ACATCAAGGTCGGTTTTCAGGCAGCGGAACGTGCTTTCTATTTCCCTGATCGTGTTGTATATCTCCCATACTGCCTCCTCTGTGAGTTCCTTTAACGAACATCTTACAAAATACAGGCTGTCGGGAGCGCTCTTTTCGTTTCGTTTCCATGTCATGGCACTGACCGTTTTGTCGTCCGACACCTGCAACTCTATATCATAGAGTTTACTGATAGACGGATATTTCTCTATTGCCCGACCGATACGGCGGTTGACCATTTCTTCCCGTTTTACACCGTGTTTCTTGGCTAAATCTTTTTTTTGAGGCGCTATGGGTCAGTGGACTGTTCCATCCGTGTTTTGTTTCCCGCTTTCTTCCCATCCCTCTTAAAAATCCTTTCAGGACGTTCCGCATTCTCCAAAGCGGATTTAGACGCACGCCGTGCGCCTCTACATTCGTGTATTCGTGCTTTAATGGAAGTCAGAAGAATTGGTTTTCACAGCGCCCTAAAAAAGATTAGCCGTTTTCCCTGCATCGAAATCTGCCGACGGTCATGCTGTTAATCCCGTATCGAAAAAAAATGACAGTGTTTCCAAATTGGTGATCATGGGCGGTATCATTTTGCGAGATTCGCTCCTGTCCGTATCATTTTCATCAACGCCAAAACTCGCAAGCGGTGCGGGGCAGCTGGTGACGGCATTTTTCCGCTTGCTTCGTTTCTGCCAATGACGGGGCGCGTCCGTTGTCATCCTGTATTTCGCACCTCTAAACAAGTCGTCAATGGATATTGACGTTCTGATACAGGATCAGGGGGAAACCTTTTTTTCAGGCTTTTTTACGCGCATTTTTTGCAACAGGTGTGTACGGAATTGAAATTCTGCGATATAAATTTTTATTACTTTACTGTTGGGTAAAATTTTCCTGAAACGGGCGTCGTAGTCCGCATACAGTTCCGCCTCCTGTTGCAGGAGGACAACCAGCCGGTCTAACTGTTTTCCGTTCTCTTTCTCGTTCATTTCCGGTTTTTCCATTATTCGGTGCATGATATCTACCCGTTCGTCGAACAGCGCTGTCTTTTTCCGGTCCATTTCATTGTACAACGGCCAAAAAGCCTGTGCTTCCTCTACCGTCAGACCGATTTTTTCCGTGAAAAAAGCGACCCGTTCCGTCTTAAGATCTTCGTTCATCAGCCTGTCCCGTCTGAAACGGTTGTCCTGGGCTTGAACTTTCAACAGGCATAACAGGCCTGTGAATAACAAAATAGTGACTGTTTTTTTCATTTTTGGTGATCATTTTGGTGATTTATTCGTCTTGCAGGGATTGCATGAGTGTTTCGATGGGAATATCCTGTGAAACAAGGAAATAGATGATGTCTGTTTCCTGTTCTTCCGTACAGCAGTAATATTCCGGTCTGTCGGTTTCATCCATATCCAGCATGGCTGCCATCCATGCGGTTTTGTCTAAATGATAAGCCCATGTCAGAGCGGCGTCTGTTGATTGGTCATCAAGCGGGGCGCCGGGCGGTCTGTCGTGCAGCAGGAGGATGGTCAGCGAAAGCAGCAATATACCGGCTGCAACGGCATATTTGAGATAGCGGTTCAGCCGGATGACCGGTTTTTCCGTTTCCCGTATCCGGAGCATTATTCTTTTTTGAAAATCGTCAAAATATCCGTCCGGAACAGTAAACGGGCTGTCTTTATGGAGATATTCCGGAAATTTTCCGCCGGTCATCTTTTTCTTATTTTTATTATCAAATACTTGCATTTTCAAAATAGGCTTTGATTTTCATTACTGCATGATGGTAGGAGGCTTTCAGCGCTCCCACCGAGGTGTCCAGAATGGCGGACATTTTTTGATACGGCATTTCTTCAAAATATTTCATGTTGAATACGATACGTTGTTTTTCGGGCAGTTTGAGGATGGCTTTTTGCAGGTGCATTTGGATTTGGTCGCCCGAAAAATAACTGTCATTTTGTAATGACGCCGACAACATTTCCGCATCGTCCAATGGGATTGTGCTCCGGTTGCGCTTCTGTTGCAGGAAACTGACGGCCTCGTTGGTGGCAATACGGTACAGCCACGTAAACAGTTGCGCTTCTTGCCTGAAATCGGATAATCCTTTCCATGCCTTTTCAAAGGTATTTTGCAAAACATCATCCGCGTCTTCATGCACAATGACTATTTTTCGGATATGCCAATACAAACGACGACCGTATTGTTCGACGATACAGCCGAAAGCTTTGTGTCTGCTGCTTTCGTTGCGAAACATCTTCAACAATTGCTCGTCACTGTAATCGCTCATCCTTTCACTTGAACCTCTTTGTTTACTTGGACGGTCGAACCTGCAAAAGGTTTAACCGGGGACGTCTTATTTAGGCAATATCATGTATTGAAGAACATCCCATTCGGGAAATCGGAGTTTTAACCATACGAACAAGCTGATGAACAACAGGGAAGGCAGCAGGTTGATTATTTCCAGTTGTTTAATTTTCAGTATGTTGAAACTCAATCCTATCAGGATGATACCGCCGACGGCTTTGATTGAATCAATTATCTCGATGGGGACGTCTTTACCGACCACCGCCACCGTTAAGGTGATTCCGCCCTGGAACAGCAAGAGCGGAATGAAGGAAAAAATCACCCCGGCGCCCAGCCCCGATGCCAGCATGATCGACGAAAAAAAATCCATGACGGATTTGGTCAGCAGCAAATTGGAGGTTTTCCCGAAACCCTCTTCAACAGCGCCGACAATCGTCATCGATCCCATGCAGAACAGCAAAAAACCGGTCATCATTCCTTCGGTAAACCGTTCGTTTTTTGATTTGACCGCCGATCTGACATAGTTGCCCATTTGTGTTGTCCGATGGCTTAATTTGCACCATACGCCGGTGAATCCTCCCACGATAAGGCTCAGTATCACCAGCAGATGATGTTCCATAGGCGCCGCCATCTGTATGCCCAGTAACAGGGTAAACAGACCGACCGCCAGAAAATATACGTCCTGGTATTTTTCGGGCATGTTTTTTTTAAATGCCAACCCGATGCCGCCCCCTGCAACGATGGCTCCCGCATTAACTAACGTTCCAACCATTTAAATTTAAAATATTTTTCAGACTGCAATATTGCAAAAAACGAATGACTTATGCAAATGATAGAGGGTCGTCCTGAATTTTTTTTGTAAAACTTTCGATACAAAAGCGCTTTTGAAAAATATTTCATTATTTTTGCAACCTTAAAAAAATTGATTTGTTATGAAAACAACCATTCAAAGTCGGCGTCATTTTTTGAAGTCATTTACTTTGGGAGCCGCCGCAATTACCGTCATCCCGAGGCATGTGCTGGGAGGGAACGGTTATCTTGCGCCCAGTGACGAACTTACCAAAGCCATTATCGGCGTAGGAGGTATGGGGAGGGGACACATCAATTATCCCGGAGCGCGTTTGCTTGCCGTTTGCGATGTGGACAGGAATCATCTTACCGAAGCGCTGAAAAGATGCCCTTCCGGTACTAAATCATGCCACGACTACCGTGAATTATTGCAGGATCCGTCCATCGACGTCATACATATCGCTACGCCGCCCCATTGGCATGGTATCATGTCTGTAGAAGCCGCCAAAGCGGGTAAGGACGTCTGGTGTGAAAAACCCATGACGCGCACCATTGGGGAAGGTATCAGGGTAAAGGAAGCCATTGAACGACACGGACGCATTTTCCGGCTTAATACGTGGTTCCGGTTTGCCGATCGGTTTTACGGAATGAATACTACCGTGAAACCCATCAAAAAACTGGTGCAAAGCGGCTTACTCGGATGGCCGCTCAAAGTGACGGTAAGCGCTGTCACCGGTTTCGACTGGAAATTTTACTGGGTGGGAAAAACGGGCTTGAGCGTTGAGCCGGTGCCTGCCGAGTTGGACTATGACCTGTGGCTGGGGCCTGCCCCGTACAAACCCTATAACCCTCACCGTGTACACGGCACTTTCCGGGGTTATTGGGATTATGACGGCGGAGGATTGGCCGACATGGGCCAACATTATCTTGACCCCGTACAGTATTTTCTGGGGAAAGATGATACAAGTCCCGTGGAAGTCGTCATTGACGGGGAACAGCAGGATTCGGACGCCTGTGGTACGTGGAAACGCATCGAACTGACGTACAAAGACGGATGCCGCATTATCCTTGACGGTGAAGGCAAAGACGTCGGCGCTGCATACATTGAAGGTCCCAAAGGCAAACTCTATTCCGGTTTCCGGTCGGATATTCCGGATCTGGAAAAGAAACTGGCTTCATTCCCCGACCCCGACCCGCAAATGACCGATTTTGCCGAAGCCGTTCGTACCCGTACCCGTTTTGCCCTGAATGAACAAAACGGATTCCGGTCGTGCACCCTCGTAAACATGGCCGTAATTGCAGTAAGGCTGGGGCGTTCGCTGAAGTTCGATCCGGAAAACCTCAAATTTATTGATGATCCGGGCGCCAATGCCTTGATCGACCAACCTGTACGCGCCCCTTGGCATATATAAGAACAAGTGTAATTTATTATTCAAATATAAAAATATGTTTCGAAAAACAATTGTATCATTATTAGTAATGGTCGGACTTTGGACGGTCACTTTCGCCCAAACCGACCAACGCAGCAGGGAAACAAAAATTGCAGACCTTGTAATGCAGCTTCCGGCAAGCAATACCGCCGATTTTAACCGGCTGATGGCCGAATTGTACCGGCTGAACGATCCGGTGTCCTACTTGGCGCCCCTGTTGGCTGATCCGGGTGGCGACGACGCCCGGATACGTTATGCCATCAGTGGATTAGTCAAGTACGCCGGTCGGGAAAAAAGTTTGCAGGCTCCTTTGGCGCAAAGCCTTTGTACTGCTGTCGCTAAAGCGTCGTCCGATGAAAAGCGTGATTTCCTGTTCATCCAGTTGCAGTATGTGGCAGGCGAGGAGTCCGTAGAAACGGCAGCCGGCTATTTGCACAACACCAGATTGTGCGACGCCGCCGCCCGCGTTTTGGTTCGTATCGGTAGCGACGCCGCCGGAAAAGCCCTTCTCAGGGAACTTGCCAACGCCAGGGAAATATCGGCGACTGTCGGCATCATACAGGCCTTGGGCGAATTGAAATACGCGCCGGCAGCAAGCGCCATTGCATCGCTGGCAGGGAGCGGGGACGAAGAACTGCAAAAGGCCGTGCTCTACAGCTTGTGCTCCATTGCCGACCCGAAAACGGAAAAGACGCTTCAATCGGCTGCCGCGGCGGTGAACTACCGCTATGAGCCTACCGACGCGCTGGGCGCCTATCTTTTATACCTGCACAACCGTCTCCCTGTTGACAGGGCGGCAACGGAAAAAGCAGCGAAAAACCTGTTGAAAACGACGTCCGAAGACACGCAGATAGCCGCAAAAACCGCCGCACTGGAACTGTATGTGCTGGCGGCAGGAGAAAAAGCGGTCAGCGGGATTATTACAGCGCTGAACAGCAACGTAAAAGCATATCGCGAAGCGGCGTTGAAATATTCGGAGAACATCGCATCGCCAAAAATGTATGACGCTTTGATGAAAAAAGCCAAAAATGAAAAAGACTTGCAACGACAGGCGGAATTGATCACTGCATTCGGAAACAGAAATGATAAAGCAGCATGGCCTTATGTGCAGGAAAAATTATCCGCTGCCGACGGCAAATTGCGGAAGGCGGCCATAATAGCTTCTGCCGGACTGGGTAATGGAAACGCTGTCGAGCCTATTATCAAGGCAATGAATACCGGTGATGAAGAAATCATAGCGACCGGAAAAACCATTTTGCTTACCCTTCAAAGCGACGCTTTCAATAAAAACGTTGCTGCTGCTATTCCTCAATCCTCTGTTGCTGCCCAAGCAGCATTTCTGGAGATACTGGCGGAACGGAAAGCCGTCGATCAGGCAGGAACCGTGTTTGCACAAACCTCATCGACCGACGACAAGGTACGGCTGGCGGCAGACAAGGCATTGATCTCGGTTAGCGCCGAAAAAGACGCCCCACGCATAGCCGCGTTGCTCAATACCGCATCGGCGGAGGAGGAGATCGCCGCATTACAGAATGCCCTGTATGCCTCCGTATCCGGACTGCCGCAAGAAAAACAGTCGGAGGTGGTGCTGTCGCAAATCCATTCCGGAAAATCTCCGGAACGATATTATAATGTATTGGCCATGACAGGTGGGAAAAACGCTCTTAACGAGGTGCTGAAAGCCTTCCGGAGCGACAATAACGCCATCCGTGCCGCCGCGCTGGAAGCGCTTACGCTGTGGAAAGGCGATCCTGCCATTCAGCCGCTTTACGACATAGCCGCATCGGATCAGGGAGGCCCTTATTTTGACAAAGCGCTGACGGCTTACTTCAAGAAAACAGTCGCTTCGAACAATACGCCGGAACAGAAACTGATTATGCTGAGGAAAGCCTTGGATATTGCCCGTTCGCCGGGGCAAAAAGCCGACATCATTAATCAAATCGGGAAAACCGGTACTTTTATCGGCCTGCTGACGGCAGGAAAATTTCTCGACGACCGCAATGAATCCGTTCAACAGGCGGCGGTACAGGCCGTCCGTGCCATTGCACTCGCACATCCGGAATATTACGGCGATCCGGTGACCGGCGTCATCCATAAAGCCATCGCCGAGAACAAAGACGCAGAAGCCGAATATCAGAAACAAGCTTTCCTGAAACACTTGGAATCCTTGCCGAAGGAGGGTTTCGTATCCCTCTTCAACGGAAACGACTTGACGGGATGGAAAGGCTTGGTGGAAAATCCGATAACACGCGCCAAAATGACCGGAAAACAACTGGCCGAAAAGCAAAAGAAAGCCGACGAAATCATGCGTCGCTACTGGAAAGTGGAAAACGGGATGCTCGTTTTTGAAGGCCCAGGCGACAATCTTTGCTCAACGAAAGATTACGGCGATTTCGAAATGTATGTCGACTGGCGTATTGCTGCCAAAGGAGATGCGGGGATTTACCTTCGCGGAACGCCGCAAGTGCAAATCTGGGACATCGCGCGTACCGATGCGGGCGCTCAGGTAGGCTCCGGCGGATTATACAACAACCAGAAACCTGTCAATCCGAGCCGGCCGCTGGTGGTCGCCGACAATCCCGTTGGAGAGTGGAACTCCTTCTACATTAAGATGACAGGAGAAAAAGTGACGGTGTACCTGAACGGACAATTGGTGACGGACAATACCACGCTTGAAAATTACTGGGACCGGTCGCAGCCGATTTTTCCCACGGGTGCGGTCGAATTGCAGGCACACGGTACAAGGGTCGAATACCGCGACATTTACATTAAGGAAATACCGCGTCCGGAGCCTTATCGTGTCAGCGAGGCGGAAGCGGCGGAAGGCTTTGTTCCGATGTTCAACGGCATCGACATGTCGGGATGGATCGGCAACCTGAAAGACTATTTCGCCAAAGACGGCCAGATAGTCTGCGATCCCACCAAAGGCGGACGCGGCAATATTTATACCGACAGGGAGTATTCGGATTTCATCATGCGGTTTGACTTTCAACTGACGCCCGCCGCCAACAACGGCTTGGGCATCCGCGCCAAGATCGCCGGCGACGCGGCCTATGAAGGAATGGAACTGCAAATCCTCGACAACGAAGCCGATGTTTATAAAAACCTTCAAGTTTATCAGTACCACGGCTCTGTTTACGGCGTCATCCCGGCCAAACGGGGATTCCTGAAACCTGTGGGCGAATGGAATACGCAAGAAGTCATTGCCAAAGGCAACCGCATTACGGTAACGCTCAACGGCGCCGTTATCCTTGACGGCGACATTGCCGAAGCCAGTAAAAACTTCACCGAAACAATAGATCACCGGAAACATCCCGGATTGTCCAATAAAAGCGGATATATCGGATTTTTAGGACATGGATCGCCGCTGGCCTTTCGCAATTTAAGAATCAAAGATTTGGCCGCGTCCCATAGCCTCCCGAAAAAAGTTAAATCCAAATAAAACGCTCATTTTTAATAAAATTCAAATGACTCTATTAATTAATTCTGATGAAAATATATAGTACAAACCAAATCAAGAACATAGTCCTGCTGGGAAATACCGGGGCGGGCAAGACCACGCTGGCGGAAGCCATGCTGTATGAAGGCAAAGTGATTGATCGTCGCGGAGAGGTAGAAAACAAAAATACCGTTTCGGACAATAGCGAAATCGAACGTGAAAACGGGAGTTCCGTATTTGCCACGATGCTCTATACCGAGTTTAACGAAAAGAAAATCAACTTTATCGATCCGTCCGGGTCGGACGACTTTGTGAACGGGGTGGTAGCCGCATTGACGGTAGCAGATGCAGGCGTGATGGTCATTAATGCCCAAAACGGCGTCGAAGTTGGCGCCGAAATCCATTATCGTTATCTCGAAAAAGCCCAAAAAGGCTGTGTGATTGCCGTTAATCAGTTAGACCACGAGAAGTCCAATTACGAGAGGGCGATTGAAGAAGCGACCGAGCGGCTGGGCAAAAACGTGACCGTCATCCAATATCCTCTCAACGAAGGCGCCGGCTACGACAGTTTTATCGACGTCCTTCTGATGAAAAAGTACAGTTACGCAGGCGGCCGGCTTACCATCGAAGAAGTGCCTGCCGACCAGCAATCGCGTGCCGGAGAGCTTCGCAACCAACTGATTGAGAAAGCCGCCGAAAACGATGAAGGATTGATGGAAATCTTTTTCGACAAAGGCTCGCTGACCGAAGACGAAATGCGGAAAGGCATTACCATCGGGTTGATTCAGAGAGGCATCATTCCGGTAATATGCGTTTCGGCAAAGAAAAACTACGGCGTGGCGCGGATGATGGAATTTTTTACGCGAGTGTTGCCCTCGCCCGACGAAATGCCTGCCCCCAAAGATACGGCAGGAAAAGAAATAAAATGCGACGCGACGGCGCCGGCAACCATGTTCGTCTTTAAATCGGCTGTCGAACAACATTTGGGCGACATCAACTACTTCAAGGTAATGTCCGGCGAAGTTACAGAAGGAATGGACATTGTAAATTCCAAAACAGGCAATAAGGAACGGATCTCGCAACTTGTTGTGACGGCGGGAAAAAACCGCCAGAAAGTGCCCAAACTTGTGGCCGGCGATATCGGCTCCACCGTCAAACTGAAAGGCGTCCGCACGGGACATACGCTGACGGCGCCGGGGTGTAATGTGGAATTTCAACCCGTCCCGTTTCCCGAACCGAAGTTCCGCACCGCCATCAAAGCCGTCAACGAAAACGACGAAGAAAAGCTGAACGAAGCGCTCCAAAAAATGAACATGGAAGACCCTACCATCCGGATAGAATATTCCAAGGAACTGAAACAGACCATCCTGTCGGGGCAAGGCGAGTATCATCTCAACATTGTGAAATGGCATTTGGACAATGTCTTTAAAATTGCTGCGGAATTTATCACTCCCAAAATTCCCTACCGCGAAACCATCACCAAAGTGGCGCAGGCGGACTATCGCCACAAAAAACAGTCGGGGGGCGCAGGCCAGTTCGGAGAAGTGCATCTGGTCGTCGAACCTTATCAGGAAGGACAACCCGATCCGGTCATGTACAAGGTAAACGGAAAAGAAATCAAAGTGTCTGTCCGCGACAAGGAAGAACATGACCTCCCGTGGGGCGGAAAACTGGTGTATTACAACAGCATTGTCGGCGGCAGTATTGATGCGCGTTTCATGCCCGCCATCCTCAAAGGCGTCATGGAAAAGATGGAAGAAGGGCCGCTCACCGGCTCCTATGCCCGCGACATCCGCGTGACGGTATATGACGGCAAAATGCACACGGTGGATTCCAATGAAATATCGTTCCGGCTGGCAGGCCGCAATGCTTTCCGGGAAGCTTTCAAAAATGCCGGCCCCAAAATCATGGAACCCATCTACAATGTGGAAATCTGGGTTCCCGCCGACCGCATGGGCGATGTGATGAGCGACCTGCAAACGAGGCGAGCCGTCGTACAGGGCATGACCAGCGAAAAAGGCTTTGAAAAGATTACAGCCCGCGTGCCGCTGGCGGAAATGAACCGCTATTCCACCGCACTGAGTTCCATCACCGGAGGACGCGCAATGTATTCAATGAAATTTGCCGAATACGCGCAAACACCCGG
>JAIRLS010000110.1 GCA_031259205.1 Bacteroidales bacterium
GCCCCTTTTGAAAAAGGTATTGTTAATTTTAGTATAGAATAATAGAAATGAACTATTGACGATCAATTGTTTAATATCTAATTTAGAACGACAAGCAATACTAATTTAACAATACCATAAAAATTTACTGCCGTCCGGCGATGAGATATACGACAGGCAACAGGACAAATGCTCCGCACGAGGAGGAATAAAAAAAATAACGTACCTTTGCGGAAAATTTATTTCGCTTAATAATAATATGGTAATGACATCCAACGAGCTAAGAAACTCCTTTCTGGAATTTTTCCGTTCCCGGCAGCATCATATTGTGCCGTCGGCGCCGATGGTCGTGAAAAACGACCCTACCCTGATGTTCACCAACGCAGGAATGAACAGGTTCAAGGACATTTTTCTGGGCAACAGCCCCGCCCTGCATCCGCGAACAGCCGACAGCCAGAAATGCCTCCGCGTAAGCGGCAAACACAACGACCTCGAAGAAGTAGGACACGACACCTACCACCACACCATGTTCGAAATGCTGGGCAACTGGTCGTTTGGCGACTATTTCAAAAAGGAAGCCATTGCGTGGGCATGGGAATACCTCACCGGCGTGCTGAAAATAGACGAAAACCGCCTGTATGCCACCGTCTTTGAAGGCAGCAGCGACGACGACCTCGAGATGGACAGCGAAGCCTTCGACATCTGGAAACAGTACCTGCCCGAAAACCGCATCCTGAAAGGCTCCAAAAAAGACAATTTCTGGGAAATGGGCGACGCCGGCCCCTGCGGTCCCTGCTCGGAAATCCATTACGACTCGCGTCCCGACGCCGAACGCACAAAAACGCCCGGCGAACAGCTCGTTAATAATGACGACCCGCAAGTGATCGAAATATGGAACCTCGTATTCATACAGTATAACCGGAAAGCGTCGGGACAGTTGGAAATGCTCCCCGCCCGGCATGTGGACACCGGCATGGGCTTTGAACGACTGTGCCGCATCATTCAAGGCAAAACCTCCAACTACGACATTGACCTGTTCCAAACCATCATCGGAGAGGCAAGCGCGCTCTGCGGCATACGCTACGGCACGGAAGAACGCACGGACATCGCCCTGCGCGTAGTCGCCGACCACCTCCGCGCCATCTCTTTCTCTATCGCCGACGGACAGATTCCCTCCAACAATAAGGCAGGATACGTTATCCGGCGGCTGCTGCGGCGTGCCGTCCGCTATGCCTGCACCTTCCTCGGACAATCGAAACCTTTCCTGTGCCGGCTGGTACCCGTGCTGACACAGACAATGGGCGACGCCTACCCCGAACTGAAAGCCCAACAGACGCTCATTGAGCGCGTCATCAGGGAAGAGGAACTGTCGTTCCTCCATACGCTGTCCACCGGCATGGCGCTGCTGGAAAACGTCATTGCCGAAGCAAGAAAAGAAAACCGGACGCTTGTCGGCGGAAAGACGGTGTTTGAAATGTACGACACCTTTGGCTTCCCGCTCGATCTCACCGAACTGATCCTGCGCGAACACGGCTTACAATACGATCAGGCACAATACGCAACAGAAATGGAAGCGCAGAAAAACCGTTCGCGTGCCGCCGCCGCCGTAGATACGGGCGACTGGACGGAACTGTCGCCGTGCGGCAACGAGTCGAGCTTCGTCGGCTATGACCGCACCGAAGCCGATGTACGCATCGTCCGGTATCGCACGGTAAAAACCAAAGACAGGCAACAGTACCAGTTAGTGCTCGACATAACGCCATTCTACGCAGAAAGCGGCGGACAGGCAGGCGACACAGGCTGCCTGCAAAACGCCGCCGAACGTATTGCCATCGTCAATACCCAAAAAGAAAACAACCTGCACATCCACATCGCCGACCGCCTGCCGGAACATATCCACGACCGTTTCACGGCTTCGGTGGATACGGAAAAACGCCGCGCTACCGAAGCCAACCATTCCGCCACCCACCTGCTGCATTTCGCCCTGCGCAGGATACTCGGCGAACACGTGGAGCAGAAAGGATCGTCGGTCAACGCCGACGCGCTCCGCTTCGACTTCTCACACTTCCAGAAGATGACCAACGACGAACTCCGCGCGGTAGAACGCATGGTCAACCGCATGGTACGCGCCGACACGCCTCTTGACGAGCGCCGCCATACCCCCATTGACGAGGCTCGCGCCATGGGCGCCATGGCGCTGTTTGGAGAGAAATACGGCGAAGAAGTGCGCGTTATCCGCTTCGGCGAATCGGTGGAACTCTGCGGAGGCACTCACGTGAAAGCCACCGGACAAATAGGCATATTCAAAATCGTTTCCGAAAGCGCCATCGCAGCAGGCATCCGCAGGATAGAAGCCCTTACTGCAGAAAAAGCGGAGGACTTTGCCTACTCTATCGAAGACACTGTCCGGCAAATCCACGAGTTGTTCAATAACTCGCCCGCCTTTGTACAGGCAGTCAAGAAAACGGTGGAAGAAAACAGCGTCCTGAAAAAACAGTTGGAAGAAATCACCCGCGAACGCACAGTCGAATTTCAAAAGAAGTTGATGAAACAAATCGAAGAGTGCAACGGCATGAAGGTGATCCGTTTCAATGCCCCCTTCCCGCCCGACCTCATTAAGAACATGGCTTTCAACTTGCGACAAAAAGTAGAACGGCTGGCGTTTATCGCCGGCAGTCTCCACGCCGGCAAACCTTCGCTTACCGTCGCCCTGAGCGACGCACTGGTAGCGGAAGGTAAAAACGCATCGCTGGTAGTGCGCGAAGCAGCCAAAGAAATTGCCGGAGGAGGCGGAGGACAGCCCTTCTTCGCCACTGCCGGCGGTAAAAACGCCAACGGACTGGAAAACGCCATCACAAAAGCATTCGATTTATTGATGAAAGCCTGACTGTCGAAACCCCAGCGGTTTTAAACCCTGTCAGTGGAATCGTGAATAATTCGGACTTCCGGTTCCAGTCGGATGTCGAATTTTTTTTCTACCGAATCCATGATTTCATTGGCAAAATCCATGAGTTCCTTACCGGAAGCATTGCCACAGTTGATCAGAATGAGGGGTTGGAGGCCGAAACAGCCGACATTCCCTTTTCTCGTCCCTTTCCATCCGCACTGTTCGATGAGCCACGCCGCCGACACTTTGCGATAGCCTTTGGCTGCCGGATAGACCGGCAGGGACGGATATTGCTGTTGTAACAAGCCTGCTTTCCGTACAGGCACTGCCGGGTTCTTGAAAAAACTTCCCGCATTCCCCAATACCGTACAGTCGGGCAGTTTCCGCCGCCGGATACTGATCACGGCTTCGCGTACCGTCGCCGGGGTAACCGGCTTGTTGCCCATCTCTTCCATCAAGCCGGCATACGACAGTTGGGGCGTGAAAGTTTTGGACAACCCGAACAGCGCCGAAACAATCAGATACCTGCCCCTGTGATGTTTGAAAAAACTGTCGCGATAGTTGAATGTGCAGTCCTTACGGCTAAAAGAGAGCATTTCCCCTTCTGTGATGTCGAAAACTTCTACCTGTTCGATTACATCTTTGGCTTCCCGTCCGTAGGCGCCGATATTTTGTACCGGACAGGCGCCCACCGTACCCGGTATGGCCGACAGATTTTCCATTCCCGAATAATCGCGTTCCACGCACCATGCCACGAAATCGTCCCATGTTTCGCCGGCATAAGCCCGCACCCATACCGTACTTTCGTCCTCTTTCTCAATTTTGACGCCTTTAAAGTCGGGATGTACTACCCACGAGGGGCTTGATACAAAGAGAACATTGCTGCCGCCTCCAAGTATGAGCATCGTTTCGGGAAGCCTGTTTTTCCGGCGCAGTTCATGTAATTCGTGCGTCAGTTCGGCTGCATTGTCCGATACGATGAACGTGTCGGCTACGGCGGGAACGGCGAAGGTGTTGTACGGGAGAAGGGAGATATGTCGGCGGAAGGTGATCACAGGTGAAGACGAGAGTTATTTCCATTTGCGGCTTTTCAGTTTCAGCCGTGTAAACGATAGAAACAGCGCCATCACGCCGAAAAAGTAGACCAGGTCGCGGAAATCGATTACCCCGCGACTGATAGAGGCATAATGTTCCTTGATGCTCAGCCACAGGACAAAGTCTTGGGCGGCGGCGGCAGTAATCAGTTGCGCCAGTGCGTCGAAGCCTTCGTAAAAGATGAAACACAGCAGCGCCGCCGAAATAAATGCTACTACCTGATGGCTGGTCAGCGCCGAGGAGAATATGCCGATGGCGGCGTATATGCCTCCCAACAGGAGCAGGCCTGTCAATGCGCCGCAGGTAGCGCCTGTGTCCATGTTGCCGGGTGGATTTCCCAGCCACCAGACCGACAGGGCAAAGACAGAACACGGCAGGACGGCAAGCGCAATCAATATCACCGCCGCCAAAAACTTTGCCGTCACGATTTGCCATTCGCTCACCGGTCTGGTCAATAACCATTCGATGGCGCCGGATTTAAATTCTTCGGCAAATGACCGCATGGTAAGCGCCGGCGCCAAAAACAAAAATACCCACGGTGCAATGTAAAACAGACTGTCCAGCGAGGCATGACCGTTTTCGGGAATGTTCGGCGCTCCGGGAAACACCCACAGGCATAAACCGGTAATCGCAAGAAACACGATAATCACCAGATAGCCGGTCAATGAAGAAAAAAATCCCTGTATTTCTTTTCGCAACAAACAATACATAACGTTCGGATGGATACTGTCGGGGTGGCAGGATTCGAACCTGCGACCCTCTGCTCCCAAAGCAGATACGCTAACCGGACTGCGCTACACCCCGAATGATAAACGGCTGCAAAATTAGATGAATATCTTAAGATTTCCAAGCATGTAGAATGGATTTTTTTTTACAGCGTCATAATGAAGGCGGTCATTCCCCGTATCCGTCGGCTTTGGCTTTCCACATCAGCAGGAATACGCCGATTCCGATGAATGCCATCACAATGACGGCCATATATGCAAAATCCCATCCGTATTTCTCCACTGCATAGCCGAATCCAACGCCCGACAAGGCGACGCTTGCATAGCCGAAAACGCCTGTCAGTCCGCTGGCAGTGGCGGCAGCTTTTTTGGTAGCATGGTTGGCGGCGGCAATACCGATGAGCGCCTGAGGCCCGTAAATGCAGAAACCAATGGCGCAAAGTACGGCAAAAAGCATCCATACCGGCGTCTCCTGCGGAAGCAGCCAAAAAACGATAAAAAACAAAAAGGATCCCGTCATGCAGAAGACGCAGGTACGATGCGCCCGTCCTTTCAGGTAGCGATCGGTAACCCAGCCGGCAACAAGCATTCCGAGAATACCGGCTATTTCAAATACGGCTACCATCCAGCCGGCAGATTCCATGCTCACGCCTTTGGACTGTTTGAGCATGGTAGGTCCCCAGTCAACTACGGAAAACCGTACCACATAGACGAAAAAGTTGGCTATTCCGAGAATCCAGATCAGCGGGTTGGCAAAAACTTTTTCCATAAGGAAGGTTTTTGAGGTCGGCGAGACGGCCGGTTTTTCCCGTTTCACCTCTGTGCCTTCCAGTTCCGGCAATCCGACGGAGGAAGGGGTATCTCGCAGCGTGATAAACAACAGGATGGATCCGGCGAACGAAACACCCGACGGTATCCAGAAACACCACCGCCATGCGCCGCTGTGATCGGGGCCTGCGCCCATGTTGCCCATAATGTAGCCGCACAGAATGAAAATGATACCTGCGCCGATGGAATGGGAGGTGTTCCACCACGACATTTTGGTGGCCAGTTCCTTCGGAGGAATCCAGTGTGTCAGCAGGCGGGCGCAAGGCGGAAAACCGGAGCCTTGCAACATGCCGTTGATCAGCCACGTGATGCCCATAAAGAGAATCAGCGCGTTGGTAAATTGGGTTCCGGAGGGTTCGCCGCTGATCCACGAAGCGACGTCTTCGCCGAAGCCGAAAGCAAAATTGGCGATGGCGCACAAGGCAAGCCCTGTGGCCATGTAGAAACGGGCATTGACACGGTCGGCAAAAATGCCGTTGATAAACCTCGACAAGCCGTATATCAGGCCGTTCAGGGTAAGAAAAATACCGAGGCTCGTTTTGGAAATTCCCAGATCGGCTTCCATACCGGGCATAGCCATGCTAAAATTCTTCCTTACAAAGTAAAACAGGGCATAACCTGTCATAGTGATGAGGATAGTGCGTATCTGCCAATATTTGAATGTTTTCATTTTTTTTGAACTGTTTGTTTAATTTATGATGATAAACCCATTGCGTCAAGCCAGCGACACATATAGCCCGTACGAACGGCAAGGTCGAGAACGGTAAAGCGTCGCCGGATAAACTGCGAGCGGACAAAGGTGTCGCGAAGCCGTTCTTTCGAGATGCCGATCTGTTCCGGTTCGACCGGCGCCCCGACTGATTGCAGCCGTTGTCCGGCCACCGCGCGGGGTACCAATTGCGCAGCTAACGCAGATTTGATTTCAGGCCATTGCCGTACCAGCAAATGGAGTTGATGCGACAGTTGTTCGCGGTTGATATATTTTGCGCGTGTTTCTTGCAGGCCTGTTTCCGGAAAATCGGTATTTTTAAAGAGTTCTCGCGCCCTCCTGTCCCATTCTTCCAGTGCAGGCCATGCGAGGCAGCAATCCTTGATATTGAGCCGTTCCATCGGCGTTTTTAATACTTGTTCGTAAAATGCCGTAACGGAAAGCGTCCCGATACCGACTTGAAAGCCGTGCGATACGTGTTGTCCGTTGTTCAGGTGATGTTCCATGTTCCACAGGTGGCTGAACTGGTGTTCTGCACCGGAAGCGGGACGGCTCGACTGCGACTGTTGCATGGCGAAACCGCCTAACATCAAGCCTTCCGTTAAGCGGGAGATGGCGGCGGGGTTTCCGTTTTTCACGCCTTCCGGGTCGGACAGGGCGTCGTGCAGCCCGTCCTGAACGATGCTCCATGCTTGTGGGTCGATAGCTTCCACTTCCAGCCGGTCGGCCAGAATCCAGTCGGCGCCGGCGGTGATCTTGGCAAAAAGGTCGGCATAGCCGGAAGCCGTCATGTCGGCAGGCGCTTTACGGATGACGTCGATGTCGGCAAGACAGGCTTGAGGAGCGGGGCAGGTAAAGGTCTGTTTGGCGCCGCCGGCTGTGATGGAAGCTCCAAAAGCAGTGTATCCGTCCATAGAGGCAGCCGTTGCCACGCACATGTATGGCCGGGCTGTCAGGTGCGACGAGAGTTTGGTCAAGTCGTTGATCGTGCCGGAGCCTACGGCTATGGGGATAGCGTCGGTGATTTTCAATCGCGCCGTCAATGCGTCCACATAGGCATATTCCGCATACAGGCCGGGATCGGTAAAGATGAAGGCCTCTTCCTGAACAATACCTGCATTTTTCAGATTCTCGGCGACATATTTCCCCGCCACCCCGTAGGTATTGACGTCGGCCACAATAACAGCGTTCCGTTCGGGGAACTGTTCTCCGAACAGCGTTGCCACATGCCGCAATTCGCCGCTGCCGATACGCAGGGCTTTGGTTTCTCTCGCTGCTTTTAACGCTTTTTCAATTCTTGACATGATCGTTTTCAGCAAGTTTTATTTTGACTGTTTCATCATCACTTCCCTGATTTCCGTCGGGATATCCGACTCAATGATGTCCGGCCGGCATTTGACGTCTTCCAGATAGGCTTTTTCCCGTTCTTCTTTGGTAGGCAGCCTGTCGTGTGTAGGAGCGTAAGACACCATGCAGCGGACGCCTTTGGCATGGAGTTTGTCCACGATATGCCGGTTGGCGTCGTTGATGGTAGGGCCTACGTAAGCGATCATCGTGTGCCACGGCACGCCTGAAAAAGTGATGTCTTCGTATTCCTTTTCGTTGCGTGAAAAAACCGACAGCATGACGCCGGGCAGACGGTCGCTGTAGTATCTCGCCTGTGCGCCGGTATGCACTGTTATCATCACGTGCTTTTCCGCCTTGTGCTTCTTTACAAGATCAACAATCATGCGGGGAGGAACGTCTTTCTTGTCCAGATTAACCACTGTTTTCCCGTTACTCCACACGATCACTTCTTCGAGTGTCGGGATTTTAAAGCCGGTCGCATTGCCTTCGCTGTCTTTCAACCTTACCGACTGCAGTTCCGCCCACGTGTAGTCGGACAGTTTTCCGGAAGCGGTGGTAGTGCGGTCGAGGGTGGCGTCGTGCATCAGCACGATCACGCTGTCTTTGGTCAGACGGGGGTCAATCTCAAATATGGCCGGCATTTTTTCCAGCACGTTGCAGAAGCCCTCCAGACTGTTTTCCGGGAATCCTTTTTCACGTCCGCCCCGGTGTCCGCTGATGATGACCTGACCATCGGGCTGATAGCCGAAATACCGGTAAACGTCTTTTTTCCCCTTGAAAAACAAATAATGTTCGTGTCCGTTTTTACCTTTCTCTCCTTGAGCGGCTAATTTTCCGGTGACGCCGGAAAAACCAAATAACAGAAACAAAGATAACAAAATAGAAAAACCTGTTTTCATATCCTTTTTTTTATTTATTTTTTTTGCAAAGAAAAGAAATAAAAAAAAGAAATAAAAATCAGAAGTGAAATATTTTTACAAATGGCTGTTACCCGTTACACTGCCGGCGTTTTCAGGGACGGCAGCGATAAGGGATAACGTTTCCACGCCCGCTGCCGACAGGGTTTTCAGTTTCCGGTTTTCAACTGACTTTGATATTCCCTGAATTTCCGCATGATTTCCCTGTTGATTTCTTCCTGCGGCACGTATAGCAGATATTTCTTGGAAAAATAACAACTCGACATGAACCGGACGAGTTCGTCGTCTTCCAGTCCGGTCAGTTGGCGTACCAGTTCGCCGTTGAATTTTTCTCCTATCCTGAAATGTTCCGCCGTTCCGTCGATCAGGCTCATGTAATAGCGCATGTGCCTCCCTTCCCGGCTCAAGAGATGATAGAGGTAAGTGACAGGGCTGACATAAAAAGGGAGAAGGTTGAAACCGCCTTGTCCGGGCAACAGCGACGGCGTTATTTCAAAACGATTGACGGGATCGACCGGCATGGAGGACAAAGCCTCTTTCGTGTTTAAAAACTCGTGTTTAAACTGACTGTATCCGGGGAAACGCAGGATACCTACTTCCGGCAGTTGGAAGGCAACCGGTTTCAACCGGACAGCGCGATCGTTGGAATACATCGAATCTTCCACCGCCATGACCGATTTCCCGTATCCCAGCAGACTAAATTCGATACTGTCCTTTCTGTTGGCCGTTAGCGTGAAATTGCCAAATTCGTCGCTAACGGTACCCAGTTTCAGCGTTTTATTGACGATGTAGCAATCGCGCAGGGCAACGCCTGTACTGTCGTCGATCACCCTCGCCGCGAAACGGAAATGATAGTCGGGCAGTTGCGCATGGCCTGCTACCGGTGCGAAAATCGCCGCTATCCGGATGAACCGGACAAAAGTGAACCGCAACATCAGGACAGCCGGTTTTTGTAATCCACGTATCCGAAGCTTTTCAGCAGGACGAATCCTTTTTCGCGGCTGTAGACGCCGATGGAAGGATGTGCAACGCCATTGAAGAAAGTAGTTTTCACCATGGTATAGTGAATCATGTCTTCGAAAATGACGGTCATTCCTGCATAAGGTTCCTTCCGGAACGACCAGTCGCCCGTAAAGTCGCCTGCCAGACAACTGTTGCCTCCCATCCGCCATGCCTGTTGCCCCGGCCGGCAGTCCGAGGCTCCTCTGATGCGCGGCTTGTAAGGCATTTCAAGACAGTCGGGCATGTGAGCGGTAAACGACACGTCGAGAATGGCGGTACGGATACCGTTGCGAATCACGACGTCTTCGACCGTAGCCCGCAGTACGCCTGTTTCCCACACGAAAGCCGCTCCCGGTTCGAGGATTACGCGAAGATGAGGGTATCTCGCCCGAAAAGCCAGCAGGGCATTCACCAGCAGGTCGGCGTCGTAGCCTTTCCGGGTGATCAGATGGCCGCCGCCGAAATTGATCCACTGCAAGTTCGGAAAGAGATGTCCGAATCTGGCTTCCGTAGCCTCTATCAGGCGTAGCGTAGCTTCAGCCGGCGATTCGCACAGGGCGTGTACGTGAAGTCCTTCAATGCCGGCAGGAAGCGTATCGCCGATCTGAGCGTCCGTCAGGCCAAGACGCGAACCGGGGGAGCAGGGGTTGTAAAGGCCGGTTTCCACCTGCGACAGTTCGGGATTCACCCGCAACCCCATGGATACCGCCGGACGGCGCCGCAACGCCCTCTCGCGGAAACGGTGGTACTGTGTCAGGGAATTAAACGTGATATGACTGCTGTAACGCAGAATCCCGTCAAAATCGCCGTCGGTATACGCCGGAGCGTATGCGTGCGCCCGGACGCCCATTTCTTCGTATCCCAGCCGCGCTTCGTTCGGCGAACTTGCCGCAATGCCCTTCACATAAGGACGTATTCGGGGAAACACACCCCACATGGCAAAACCTTTCAATGCGGGAATAACGTCGACGCCTGCCCGCCTGCCTGTTTCACGGATCATTTCCAAATTGCCCGCCAGTAAATCTTCATCCATCACATAACAGGGAGATGGTATTTGTGAAAAATCAATCATTTGACAAAACTACATGAAAAACTTGGGTTTTCCAAATAATGGATAAAGGGAACAGGTCATTCCTGTAATTTTACCGAAACTACTATTATTTGATTGCGGATTTTAAGAACGGACAATCATACCGTACTTGGTTATAATGTGAGAAATATACATGATGCGGTATGATTTTGCGATGTGTTGCACCAAACTCCGTTTTGTTCCGGTTGGTTCCGCCGAACTCTGCTTTCCGGTTTGCCTGCGGGGAATCGGGAGGAGGGATGCACATTTTCTATTGATATGATTCCCCTATGGAGAATCGAAGCCAACAGCCATGTATTTTTACTGCATAAAGTTATGCCCATGCACAGTATATTCCGCTTCCCTTATTACGGTTCGAGTAAAGAAGGCGTAAAACGGAAAATTCCAGACGCCGTATTGATTGCGAATGAATTAAAACAGCGTTTTCCCGGTCGTTCGCAGGCAAAGAAAAGTGAATGACCTCGACATTGCCGTAAACGACCACCTTTTTACGTTTCGCGAATACGATGGTCGTGGTCGGCGAACAGGATTTTGCTATCGCCGACGACAAATTTGCTGTCGGCGACCTCGACATTGCCGAAAAAAACGACGGATTTTGCTGTCGCAGATAGCCGGGATGCGGTCAACGAAGGCAATGTTCATGTCGATGATAGAAAATTTGCCGTCGCCGATAGCAAATTCGAGCGAAAAAACGCGAATAATTCCTGTCGGCGACAGGAAATTTCCGGAGGAAAACAGCAATGCAGGAGTCGGCGACAGCAATATCGCCCTCAAAAATAGAACTGTCGAGGTCGGAGACAGGAATGCACGTATGCGATACGTACCTGCGATGACAATACAATGTAGAGGGCTATCTCAAAAGGGTATTATACTTTACCCTGTATAGTTTTGTGCAATAGAAAAAGAATAAGCATCTTTGCAAAACTCCTCAGTAATGCAAGGTATGCTTATTCAGGAATGGGAAACTATACTTTGCGCGGTATGATTTTGTGCCGACGCATATCTTCCCCGGAGGGGGAAGAATATCAATAGAAAAAAGAGGATTCCGTTTTTCC
>JAIRLS010000270.1 GCA_031259205.1 Bacteroidales bacterium
GAGATGGTCAAGTTACTTGACGAACGCATCGAACGGCGAAAAGAAATAGGAATTTTAACAGTTTAAACTCAAATAAAAATCAAACAGAGATGAAAAATTTCCATAAGACTAAGAAAACCACCGTGGGGGAACTGACGAGCAAGCTGTCCGAATTTTCGGCGGACAAGCGCATTGAACGGTTCGAGATTGTATTTGAAACGCTGGAAGGCGGCTACTATCTCATGCCTGTTAAATCACCCGATAAGAAGAATGAATTATGAAAACAAAGACCATCATAGAGGTAGACCAGGACGAACTGTACAGCGCTATCGAAAGTATTGTGGACAGCCGGTTGAGCGCCATAAACGAGGATCTGTGGTATGCCCGTTTCAGCGGCGAACGGGTGCGCAGTCCGTCGGCATGCGACATTCTTAAGATTAGCGCTCAAACGCTAAGTAACTGGGTGAGAGCGGACAAAATACGCCCCTTGAACATAGGAAGCAGCAAATACGAATTCAGACTGTCCGATATATTGAGACTTCGTTTAAGCAAAATAAACTCTAAAAATAAACAGACATGAAAAATTCAAAGAACCGTTAAGACTTGCGGTAGTGTGTTCGAGGGAACGTTTTCCGCAGGCCAAAATCCGCCCACACACACAGGCGAACCGGAAAGCAGAGCTTGGCGGAGCCAACCGGAACGAAACGGAGTTTGGTGCGACCCATCGCAAAATCAATGTATATTTCTCATATTATGACCAAAGATGGTATAATATTAAGCAACTTAATGGGTAACTCCGCCATATTTACCCCGTCTATGAATGTAATAATTTAAATATTAATGTTTTATAAAAAATAGCTGTCTAACTTTTGAGGAATTAGGGTTTAATATTTAAAAATTTATTTTGTAGCAACTAAATATTTGAATTTATATCATATAAAAATGTATTAACAAATATGTTACGCTCGATTTTTGTAGCAACTAATAAATCGTGAGTCTATATGCCTGAAAACAGGTGCATAACGAGATAAACCGCTAAAAAACGAAACTACAATTTAAAAATTTTATCCATGTTGTTGAATATAAGCTATATTCAAAACAAAATCCGTTTAATGTAAAATCGCAAAGAATCATCCAACAAGTAATTTGGAACGAGTATAAAGACTACTGCCCGGTCAGCGCTATGCACCCGATTTTGTTTACCGCAAACACCACTATCCATGCCAGGGTAGTAGTGTAAACAATAGTAAACAAGCCCCATTTCCATGAGCCGGATTCGTTTTTGATGGCTGTAATGGTGGCGATGCACGGGAAATAAATTAATACGAAGAGCATAAGACAAAAGGCTGTCAGGGGAGTGAAAGCGGGAGTTCCATCTGCGCGGGTGGCCGTTTGCAGCTTATCAGGCAGTTCGAAGGCCTGTTCATCGCCTGAATAGAGGACGCCCAGCGTGCTTACGACGACTTCTTTCGCTGCCATGCCTGTGAGGAGGCTCACGCTGATGCGCCAGTCAAAACCGAGCGGACGCAATACCGGCTCTATGATTTTCCCGATGCGTCCGATATAAGATTCCTCCTGATGCGCCATTTTCAACTGAGCGGTAATTTTTTCTGTTTCTTTCTCGTCGCCGGTGGTCTGCGTCTGCGCTATCTGTTGTTCGAAACGGTCGATAGAGACGGTGTGTCGCGGAAAATAGCCCAGCGACCAGATGATGATGGATGCAATCAGGATAATACCGCCCATCTTGCGCAGATACTGTTGCGCTTTTTGCCAGGTATGGCGGAAAATAGCCAATGCGGTAGGCCGGCGGTAGGGAGGAAGTTCCATCACAAAAGGGACGTCTTCTTTGGGGAAAAGAAAGCGCTTAAAGAGCCTCGCCATCACCACCGCCAACAGGATACTCGTCGTGTATAGCGCCAGCATGACGAGGCCTCCGTGTGACGGGAAAAATGCGCCTGCCAAAAGAAGATATACCGGCAAACGCGCACTGCACGAGATCAACGGATTCACCAGCATGGTGATCATGCGGCTGTTGCGGCTCTCAATGGTACGGGACGACATGATGGCGGGAACACTGCATCCGAAACCCATGATCAACGGAATAAAAGATTTTCCGTGCAATCCCATTTTATGCATTACCTTGTCCATGATAAATGCCGCTCGCGCCATGTAGCCGGAATCTTCCATGACGGCGATAAAAAAGTAGAGAATGGCAATATTGGGCAGAAAGACAATGACGCCTCCTACTCCGCCGATAATGCCGTCTATCAGTAAATCTTTGAGCGACCCTTCTTCCATGAAGCCGCTGATCTGTTGGCTCAGCCACGACACGCCCGCCTCTATCCATTGCTGTGGATAGATTCCCAACATGAAAGTTCCGGAAAACATCAGCCACATAAATATCAAAAATATGGGATAACCGAGATATTTGTTGGTCACGACGGGATCGATCAAATCGGTGATGCTGCGCCGTTTATGAGGATTTTCCGTATAAGTTTCGCAGAGCGCTCCGGCAATAAAGCCATAGCGGGCATTTGTAAACGCCTGTTCGCAATCTTCGTTGAGCAAGGCTTCTGCCCGGCGGGTTTCCGCGTCGCGCAGTTTCAGTATGTCGTCGCATTCGCGTTTTGACATCTGCCTGAGCAGTCGTTCCGTTTCCCGGTTGTGTTCCAGCAGGGTGATGGAGAAATACCGTTTGGAATAATTTTTACCGATGTCTGTTTTGACTTTCAATTCGTTGCGAATATGCGCGATGCTGTCTTCCAACACTTTTCCGTAGTTAATGTGTATGTGCCTCATGTCGGGTTCACGCTGTTCGAAGACTTCGATGATACGGTCGAACAGCCGGTCGATACCTCTGCCTTGCGTGGATACCGTGGGAACCATCGGCGCGCCGATCATTTTGCCCAGCATTTCGTAGTCGAGCCGGTGACCGCTCATTTCCAGTTCATCGTACATGTTCAGGGCGATTACCATATAAGTGTCCATGTCGATGAGTTGCGTCGTCAGGTAGAGATTGCGTTCCAGATTTGAGGCGGCTACTACGTTGACCACCACGTCGGGCGACTGTTCCGTCAGATAATGGCGAACGTACAACTCTTCGGGCGAGTAGGACGTAAGGGAGTAGGTGCCCGGAAGGTCGATAATGCGGAAAGTGTAGTTTTTATGCCTGAACCATCCTTCTTTGGCGTCCACTGTTACGCCGCTGTAGTTGCCCACGTGTTCGTGCGCTCCCGAAGCGACGTTGAACAGCGAGGTTTTTCCGGCATTGGGATTGCCTACCAGCGCCACATGGATGGTTCTTGTGTCGGTCGAAAAATCGCGGTGTACGTCTTCGGAAAGTGTGCTGAATGGCGTATCCTGCCGTTCAACGGTATTTTCGCCGGTGATTACGTCAATGAGCGCTGCTTCGCTACGACGCAACGATACTTCGTAATCCATCACTTTGTATTTGATAGGATCCTGTAGCGGCGCATTCAGGATCACCTCTACCGTCCGGCCTTTGATAAAGCCCATGTCGAGAATCCGCTTTCGAAACGATCCGCGCCCTCTTACCTTGATAATGACGCCTTTTCCACCAGTATGTAAATCGGACAAATACAATGCCTTGACTTTTTAAGAAAAGACAAAGTTACAACATTTATTTTTATTCAGAATGAATATAAATAATATTTCCAAAAAAGTCTTTCTCCCTTCCGGATTTGAATGTGAATAAAAAACAGTTAACTATCCAGCAGGCTGTCGATGCGTGCGGCATAATCCATGCTGTCATCAATAAAAAAGGCGATTTCGGGAACAATTCTTAGCTGATGACGCACTTTTTTCCCTAATTCGAGGCGGATATGCTTTACATACGATTGCAAACGTTTCAGAAACTTATCCTTTTCGTCCGAAGGGAAGATGCTAAGGTAAACTTTTGCGAGGCTCAAATCGGGGCTCATGCGCACCACCGTCACCGTCACCATTTTTCCTCCGGAGAGTTCCCGGCCCTCTTGCCGGAAGATTTCACTCAGATCTTTTTGTATTTGTCGCGATACCTTTTGTTGGCGTGTGGTTTCCATAGCTGAAATATTTTTCTGCAAAGTTAAGAAAAATATCCGGAACAGTCAAAAAAAA
>JAIRLS010000264.1 GCA_031259205.1 Bacteroidales bacterium
AAACCAACTCAAATTTCCAATACAAATATACGTTATTGCCACGTGTCTGTCATAGCATGGGGGACGGCGTTTATCGCGAAAATTTATTCAACAAAAATATTTTCAATAATAATCATAATAAAGGAGTTAGAATTATGGCAGAATCAAAAAACTATGTGCTAACGCACGGATTAAGCGGAAAGATTGGCGGAATGCTTGTATTTCGTCAAATGAACGGGAAAACGTTCGTATCAACGATTCCGGAAAAGTCGGACGAGGTGAGCGAAAAACAAAAGGCGCAAAGACGACGATTTCGGAATGCGACCGTCTATGGCAAATCGGCGCTCGAAAATCCCGAAAACAGGGCAATCTACGAGGCTGTAGCCGCTAAAAAAGGAAGAACGCCTTTTATTGCCGCCGTCGCCGATTTCCTGAATGCGCCCGAAATTGAACTCATTGATTTGTCGGACTATACCGGGCAGCAGGGAGACATTATCAAGGTCGAAGCGCATGACGATACGCTAGTTAAAGAGGTGCATGTCAGCATTATTAATGCCGACGGCTCGACAATCGAAGAAGGTCAGGCTATGCCTGATGCTTCGGGATATGTGTGGACTTATATCGCCCAACAAAACAATGATAACCTTGACGGTAACAAAATCGTTGTATCTGTGTCGGATTTGCCGGGGAATGTAACCACTGAGGAACGATGAACGTTTGTGCTTTCGCGCCTTTCAACTGTGGGTTTAGTAAAATTGTGAAGAAAACCCCGAAATCTCACCGAAGGAGACCGAAAGGAGACCGAAGGAAGACCGAAGGCAATACGACTGTCCACGATTAACTGAAAGTTTAATATTAAAATTATATTTATTATGAAAAGAAATGTTTTATTATTTATTATGGGCTGCTTTTTTTGCAGCAATGGGCTGTTTGCTCAGGATATTATTACCCTGAAAAGCGGCGATGAAATCAAAGCCAAAGTACAGGAAATTGGCACTAACAATTAACAATTAAAAAATCATGAAAAAAATTTATTTATTTATTTTAATGTACGCATTAGCGTCGTCTGCATTGGCACAGCAAACCGATACCTATTATCACGGCATTATGCATTGCGTGCAAAAAAGTGTATTACTGGAAGGAAAACAAACGAACTGTATGGTTGTAGCAGTTATAGAAAATTTTTCTCCCGCAAGCAAGGCCGGCATACAAGTATTCGACTTAATCACGGCAATAGACGGAGAACCTGTAAACGAAGATACTTTTTGGAGTTTACTTCGTACAAAGTCTAATGTTGTATTGAACATTAAACGCCTGGGAAATCAAACATTGGATATTGCAATAACAAGTATTCCTACTATTGGCGTTAGCGTTCATGAAGCATGGTATGCAATACACGATGGAGAAGGAAGGACCAGAACCTGTGTTACTTACAAACTTCTTGATTCAGACCCCATAGAAATCATGTCTGACCCTGAGGCGGATTTGTATGGCTATGCTACTTTCGATTTTGAATTTACAGGCAACAATATTCTTCAACAAAAAGAAATAGCGCCTGTAGTGGAAGACAACCTGACGAATAAAGGACTGAAACGTGATCGCGACAATCCGGATATCCTTATTTTTATTGAGTATTATTCCGACAAGATTGAACAATATATTCCGCCCAGCCAAAATATTAGTACCAGATACGGTACAAGTTATAACGTGTGGACTAAGCGTCATGAAACCCGACAATATATTGAGTCTTACCAGACAGGGGACTATACCAGAGTAGAATATTTGTCGAAACTGTCTATTGCGATGGTTGATGCTAAAAAAATGCAAACCGGAGGCGACGGTGATTTTACGGTATGGCAGGCTGATTACAAAACACTGTATAGCGAAAAGGCTAACCATAAAGAATTTGGGGAAGCAATAGGACGCGCCATGCTTTATGGATTTCCTTTTAAATCGGTAACCATGGTAGATATCCAAAGATATTGGTTCACAGGAATATTGTACGACTGGGACATTCCGGGAAAGGTGAATGGCGTCATACCCGATTCGCCGGCTGACAGGGCTGGCATAAAAGCCGGAGACATTATTAAAAAATGCTCCGCAGGCAACAATAAAATGTTTAAGGAATCATACCGTTTTCTTGACCAAAATCATAATATGAATGGGTATAGCTATGAGTACAAAGGGTTTCAACTTACCATGCAATATAATTTTTTGGCTAACAATCGTGGTGTACATAATAGAGATCCGTTTGCCAATACATACATGAATTATCGGTATCGGTTTGCTTACAACTCTACAACAACTGTATTTGGTTTTGTCGGTAGCACAGGACGAAGCACGCTTGCTTACGACTCCAATTATACAACAACCGACTATGACAAAAATCCGCCTGTATTTACGGTAATGGGCAGTGATAAAAAAACAAGAAAGGTAACCATTACGCCCGTGTTTCAATTTTGTAAGATTATTGGGGGACTTTAGTGATTTTAAAACAAAGAAAAAATGGAAAGAATTAAAAAAATCATGGCAAGCGTGCTGACGATAGCCGCCTTTGCCGCAGCAACGGTTTCGTGCAGCAAGGATGATGATGACGACCGTTTAGAAGACGGTTTAATCGGGCGCTGGGTATTCAGCGAAGGAAATATACGATTTTCTACCAATGGACAGTGGTATGACGCCAAAGCGGAAGGGCTTGATGTTTCGGCTTTCGCCAAACGTTTTAGCGGGCTGTTTTTCGTGTTTGAAAAAAACGGGAAGGTCAGCGCCGGCCAGGGCGGACAATCATCCCCATGGGGAAGCTACAGTGTTTCGGGAGATCAGATAATGATAAAAGACGGGTCGTCCACTATGACGATGGGGTATCGCGTATCCGGGAAAACGCTGGATTTGATATGGTACCGCTCCATATTTCATGATATGGGGGTTTCGACGTCCGAAATTGACGCCATGGGATTTGACGATTTTGAAATGATCATGACCTTCTCTAAGAATTAATGGGCCATCATGGAAAAAGTACCGACATACCACGCCACACTCACCCTGATTAGCCGGTTAGTCGTTGGGTTGCTGCTTTTGTTGTCTTCTTTTACCAAAGCGGGCGATTGGGAAGCGTTTAACCATTTGCTGTTTCAATACGGCCTTCCGGCAATAGTGTGGGCGGCGCCTGTTATCGTCCTTGTGGAAGCGGCGGCAGGTATTTGTTTGCTTTTAAATATTTATCCGAGGCAGGCGTCGTTGTTTTCCGCCGGCATGATAGCCGTTTTTTCGCTGGTGTTCCTGTACGGTTACCTTTTCCGGGACGTCACGGACTGCGGTTGCTTTGGAAACACAGCGCTGTTGAAACTGCCGCCGTGGGCGACTTTTGTACGAAATGGCGTGCTGCTGCTGTTGCTGTTTGTCGTGTGGAGGTTTTCGGGCAACGCCACGCCTGCTGTGCGAAAAAAGTATCTTGCAGCGTTGGGAATATTGTTGCCGGCAAGTTTTTTCATCGGCTATACCTTTTCGCACAGGCAACGTCCGGTGAAGGTACATCCCCTGTATCAGCGGGCAGTGAAGGAAACCGTGTTGCCGCAACTGCTATCCGTTTCGCCGGATTCTACTTACCTGATTGTTATTTTTTCTTACCGTTGCGACGGCTGCTGGAATTATTTCGACAATATGAAACGCTACAACGACCCGGCTATTGCCGACCGGCTGGTGGCGCTGTCTGTCGGAAAAGACAGCACGGGCATGTTTCACGATTACTTCCGGCCCGATTTTGAAATACGGGAAGTCGATGAAAAGACAGTAACCCAACTCACGCAGGTAGCGCCGACCATGCTGTACATTGCCGGCGACACCATCCGCCACGTGATACAGGGGACTATTCTTACACGTTATTTGTTTGAAAAAAATTATTTGGAAATCTTTTAAAATTAATATTTATGAAAAAGAAAATTTATTCTATTGTTTTAGCAGGGACATTATTATTGAGTCCTGCGATGTTTTTCTCGTGTGATATGGAAGATGATGAAGAATATTGTCATAACAAAGGGAAATTATATTGTGAGAGTACAAACGCATGTTGCTCCTCCGATGTACCATGGACAGACGGACATGGCTCCTGTTATAACACGCTTTCTTACTGCCGTGAAACTGGCTGGGCTTGTTCCGCATGCTATTAGTATCATTGTCCAAGGCAAAACAAAGTCTGTCCTGAAAAGCAACGAGGCAGTGCCCGTAAGGTTCGATTGAGGTTAAACCCCGGCCGAACCTGTTTTAGACAGACGCCAACGCCACCGCTCGCATTTTGCGGTCGGCAGTGGGGATCAACCTTTGGAGAATGCGGAACGTCCTGAAAGGACGTAACTTTCATACCCGCAGGTCAACGACCTGCGGAAGTCTCTCCATAGCTTCTTCTGCCTGAAAGACAGTACTTGTCTTGTCCTGCCTTTGACTGCGTCGAACTTACGGTTCAGGCAGAAATCGTAGTGTTTGATCATGGGGCTGTCTCAAAAGGGTATTAGCACGCAGATAACGCAGGGTTAATAGAG
>JAIRLS010000301.1 GCA_031259205.1 Bacteroidales bacterium
ATCCTCGACTTTGACCTCGTCATCCTCCACTTTGACCACGTCATCCTCGACTTTGACCACGTCATCCTCGACTTTGACCACGTCATCCTCCACTTTGACCACGTCATCCTCCACATTGACCACGTCATCCTCCACTTTGACTACGTCGTCCTCGACTTTGACCTCGTCATCCTCCACTTTGACCACGTCATCCTCCATTTTGACCACGTCATCCTCGACTTTGACTACGTCATCCTCCACTTTGACTACGTCGTCCTCCATTTTGACCACGTCGTCCTCCATTTTGACTACGTCATCCTCGACTTTGACCTCGTCATCCTCCACTTTGACCACGTCATCCTCGACTTTGACCACGTCATCCTCGACTTTGACCACGTCATCCTCCATTTTGACTACGTCATCCTCGACTTTGACCTCGTCATCCTCCATTTTGACTACGTCATCCTCGACTTTGACCTCGTCATCCTCGACTTTGACCACGTCATCCTCCATTTTGACCACGTCGTCCTCCATTTTGACTACGTCGTCCTCGACTGCGACCTCGTCATCCTCGACTTTGACCACGTCATCCTCCATTTTGACTACGTCGTCCTCCATTTTGACTACGTCATCCTCCATTTTGACTACGTCATCCTCGACTTTGACCACGTCGTCCTCCATTTTGACTACGTCATCCTCGACTTTGACCACGTCGTCCTCGACTTTAGGCGAAAGATTGGGTAAAAAGACGCTTATTGAAAGGAGAAGAAATAGCACAGGAAGAAAAAATGTTTCCAAGATTTGAAACATATACAAAATGGATAAACAAAGGCAAACATCGTCCAAATGTAACTTGGGAAAAAAGTAAACATAACAACCGACCGGTATCAACTCATAGTAGTCTGTCAAATTTGTGAAGACGGAAACCGAGTCCGGGCAAGGCGGAAATACAAGTTATTTAGAGTGAAAGCAAAATTAGTTGAAAACTTGTTAATAATCCCTGTATAAAAAATTTGTTCGTCTATAACTATCATCTTAACTTGCGTCGAAATTTTAAAATCGAAAATCTTAAAAAACGAATAAGCAATGCATACTGATACAACAGTTTCCAAAGAAAGTCGGGTTGAAAATCGACAGGAAAAGACCTATACCTTCGACGAAGCCTGTAAAAAGGCGATAGAATATTTTAAAGGCGATGAGTTAGCGGCCAAAGTTTGGGTAAACAAATATGCCATCAAAGATTCCTTTGGGAATATCTACGAACAGTCGCCCGATGACATGCACTGGCGGCTGGCGCGGGAAATCGCACGCATAGAAAGGAAATACCCCAATCCGATGAGCGAACAGGAATTATACGATCTGTTCAAAGATTTCCGATATATTGTCCCGCAGGGAAGCCCCATGACCGGTATCGGCAATCGTTTTCAGATCGCCTCGCTGTCCAATTGTTTCGTTATCGGCAACGATACCCATGCCGACTCCTACGGCGGCATCATGAAAGTAGATCAGGAGCAGGCACAGTTAATGAAACGGCGGGGCGGCGTAGGTCACGACCTTTCACACATTCGCCCCAAAGGAAGTCCGGTGCTCAACAGTGCGCTAACCTCCACCGGAGTGACGACGTTCATGGAACGCTATTCCAACACCACGCTGGAAGTAGCCCAGGATGGCCGCCGTGGTGCACTGATGCTCAGTATTTCCAGCAAACACCCCGACGTAGAAAGTTTTATCGACGCCAAAATGGATCGCGGAAAAGTAACCGGCGCCAACGTATCGGTAAAAATAGACGACGAGTTTATGAACGCCGTAGTGAACCATCTGCCATACCGTACCCAATATCCGATCGACGCCAAAGAACCGGTCTTCACCAAAGAGATAGACGCTCAAGCGCTCTGGAACAAAATCATCCACAACGCATGGCAGTCGGCAGAACCCGGAATCCTGTTCTGGGACACCATCACCCGCGAATCAATCCCCGACTGTTATGCCGGTTTCGGATACCGCACCATGTCCACCAATCCCTGCGGCGAAATCCCGCTGTGCCCTTACGACAGTTGCCGGTTGCTTGCCATCAACCTGTTCGCTTACGTCGATCAGCCTTTCACTCCCGAAGCCAAATTCAATTTCGACAAGTTTAAAAAACACGTTGCCAAAGCGCAACGCATCATGGACGACATCATCGACTTGGAACTGGAAAAAATCGACGACATCCTGAAAAAAGTTCATTCCGATCCCGAAGATCCGGAAGTGAAACGGGTAGAACGCCGCCTGTGGGAACAAATACGGGTGAAAACGGAAGAAGGACGGCGCACGGGCATCGGCATCACCGCCGAAGGCGATATGCTGGCTGCACTGGGCATCCGTTACGGCAGCGACGACGGAATCGACTTTTCCGTCGAAGTTCAGAAAACGCTGGCCCTGGAAGCCTATCGAGGGTCGGTAAACCTTGCCAGGGAACGCGGGACCTTCGCCATCTACGACGCCTCGCTCGAACAAAACAACCCGTTTATCCAACGCCTCCGCAAAGAAGACGAAGAACTGTACCGCGAAATGCAACGCTACGGCAGACGCAACATCGCACTGCTCACTATCGCCCCCACCGGCACCACCAGCCTGATGACGCAAACCACCTCAGGCATCGAACCCGCTTTTGCTGTGTATTACAAGCGCCGCCGGAAAGTCAATCCCAACGACAAAGAGGCAGTCATCCATTTTACCGACGAAAAAGGCATTTCCTACGAAGAATACATGGTGTTTCATCACAAATTCGTCGATTGGCTGAAAATCAACGGCTACAACATAAAAGAAGTCATGCGGTACAACGAAGACGAATTGAAACAGGTGATAGAGAAATCGCCATACCACCAAGCCACCGCGTCCGATGTGGACTGGGTGAAAAAAGTACGCATGCAAGGCGAAATACAGAAATGGGTAGACCACTCCATCAGCGTCACTATTAACCTTCCGGAAGACGTGTCGGAAGAAATGGTGGCCAAACTGTACATCACCGCATGGCAATGCGGCTGCAAAGGCATCACGGTATATCGGGAAGGCTCAAGAGATGGCATCCTGATCAACGCCGGGAAAAAAGGCCATCCGCAGGAAACGCCGGCGCCGCTCCGCCGCCCCGAATCGTTAGACGCCGCAATCATCCGTTTCAAAAACAACGAAGAAGACTGGATCGCTTTTATCGGACTGTACGAAAACCGTCCTTACGAAATATTTACCGGTATTACCGACGATGACGTACTTCCTATCCCGAAAACCATCAAAAAAGGAAGAATCATCAAGGTGAAAGAGGAAGAAGGCAGTACACGTTACGATTTCGAATACAAAGACAAATACGGCTATCCCAATCGCGTGGGAGGATTATCGCGCATGTTCGACCCCGAATTTTGGAACTATGCCAAATTTATTTCCAGCGTGTTACGTTTTGGAATGCCCATTCCGGATGTGGTCAACCTCATCTCGTCGCTTCATCTCAGCAAAAACATCAATAGCTGGAAAAACGGCGTGGAACGGGCTTTAAAAAACTATATCCCCAACGGAACAAAAGTAACCAAAGGAAATAAATGCCCCGACTGTGGCGAAGAAGGTACGCTGATCTATAAGGAAGGTTGCCCCATCTGTCAAAGTTGCGGGTACAGTAAATGCGGGTAACCCCCGACGGATCCGGTTGAAAGCCGCTGTCGCCTGTAAGCGCCTCCGAGGAGAGAACGAGAACAGCAGAATTATTTTTCACAGCGCCTCAAAAAAGATTTGACCCGATTATCACCCTTCCTTTCCGCTCCCTACGCCATATTCGAGGATTACAGGAAGGGCAGGCAGTGCTTTGCGAATACCCGTCCGAAAAAAAAGAAAGAAAAATATCGTTATGTCAAAAAAAGATGATAACTTTGCGTCAAGTGTTTATTGGCAATATTTATTAAAATAAAATGTAAAGTAATATGGAAGAAAAAGATTATAATTTTTCGTGGGATCAGTTGGGCGACATAGACGAAGGTCGTCCGAATCTGGGCAGTAAGACGTCAGTAGCGGTATATCGCCTGATGCAGTACACGATGAGAGCCGTACTGGAGAAGGAGTACGGAGACGAACAGACCCGTCTGATGCTGGTTCAGGCAGGACGGTTGGCGGGACGCGAATTTTGCAGGAACATGCTCGACACCTCGCTCCCTTTGAACAAGTTCATTGCACAACTTCACGATTCATTGTTGGATTTGGAGATAGGCGTCCTGAAAGTAGAGAAATCGGACGTCGAAAACCTGAATTTCATTGTCACGGTTTCGGAAGACCTCGACTGTTCGGGCTTGCCTATCAAAGGCGTTACCGTTTGCGACTATGACGAAGGGTTTATCGAAGGCATCTTCTCCGTATATACCGGCAAAAAATTTGATGTGAAAGAAGTGGATTGTTGGACAACAGGCGAACGAACCTGCCGTTTTTCCATTAACCAGATAACGTAACAGGTTCGGAACCACAATGAACGGTAACGAAAACGATACTTTTTCAAAACTCATCCTGATAATTGATCAGATATTATCGGGAAAACGCAAAATCAATCCTGATATAAGCGGGATTGAAAATTGTGAAAATGAGAAATTAAAGGAACTTGCCGAGAAAATAGTTTTTTTAACGGAACAGTATCGGGAGAGTTACGGTTTTATTCTGGATTTGGCAGCGGGGAAGCTCAATATAGACCCTCCCCATATCAATGCCTTTGCCAATCCCTTCAAACAGCTACATTCCGATCTGCGCCACCTCACATGGCAGATACAGGAAATTGCCAACGGAGATTACGATCAATGCGTCTCCTTTTCGGGTGATTTTTCGGAAGCCATCAACAAAATGATTGAGGCCTTGCGCGAACGGCAAGTACTGGCCGACCGAAACAGGGAAAACGAATACCTGTTTCGGTCGATTTTCAGCACCTCGCCTGACGGAATCATCATTTGCGACCTTGACAACCATATCAATAATCTGTCGAATGCCGCGCGGAAAATGCTGCAATTCACCGAAGACGGCAATGATGACAAAATCCGGTTTGTAGACCTGATTATCGACGAAGACAAAGGAAAAGGACACTGGTTTTTTGAAGAATTGCACAAAGGCACGCCCACTGTCTTCGCAGAACTGCGAATGTTGCAGAAAGACGGGAACTGGTTCTGGAGCGAACAACACGCCTCTGTTTTGTTCGACTCCAACGGTCATCCGAAAGGACATATCATCATTTTCCGCGATATTACGGAACGAAAAGCCGGCGAAGAACAATTACTGAAATTTGCCAGCGACCTGGACGAGTCCAACCGCACCAAAGACAAACTGTTTTCGGTTGTTGCACACGACCTCAAAAATCCCTTCAATGCATTGCTCGGATTCAGCGATATCCTGCTCAAAGAAGCCAGCGGCAACCAGAATATCGATAAAATAAAGAAATATGCGCAAATCCTTAACGATTCCGCCAAAAAAGAATTTGACCTGCTTGTCAATCTTCTTGACTGGTCGCGGCTGCAATCCGACAAAATCGTCGTTTCGCCCGAACCGTTCGACTTGAACGAACTCATCGCCTACAATATCGGTATAGGCAACACCACCGCCCTGACAAAAAACATCCTGCTCCAATTCGCCAATCCGGGAAACTATCCCATCATAACGGATAAAGCCATCGTTAATACCATTTTGCGCAATTTGATCGGAAATGCGGTCAAATACACGCCCGACAACGGAACCATCACCATATCCATCCTGCCCGGCGACGATACCTATCAAATATCGGTGGCCGACAGCGGAACAGGTATTACGGAAGAAAATATCAAAAAATTATTCACAGACACGGCACACTCCACTCCGGGCACCAACAACGAGAAAGGTTCCGGCCTCGGATTAGTACTGTGCAAGGAATTTGTCAATAAAGTAAGCGGAGATATTTGGGTAAAAAGCGTTTACGGTCAAGGCGCTACCTTCACCTTCAGCCTGAAAAATTTAAAATAAATGTTAAACATAAACCTTTTTTTCATGAAAACAATAAATTTATTAGTCGGTATGTTTGTATGCACGGCCGGCATTCATGCCCAATGGAAACCTGCGGGCGACAAAATCAAAACACAGTGGGCAGAACAGATCAACCCCGATAAAGTGTTGCCCGAATATCCGCGTCCGCTGATAGAGCGGAATGAATGGTTAAACTTAAACGGCTTATGGGAATATGCCATTGTACCGCGCGGACACGTTGAACCGGCCGCTTTTGACGGGAAAATCCTTGTTCCTTTCGCTGTAGAGTCGTCATTGTCGGGCGTTCAGAAAGGAGTAGGAGAATCCGAAGAACTGTGGTACAAGCGCGACTTTACTGTCCCTACCCACTGGAAAAACAGGCAGGTGATACTGAATTTCGGCGCTGTGGACTGGAAAGCGGATGTGTTTGTGAATGATATTCTGATAGGATCGCATCAAGGCGGGTACACCCCATTTTCGTTCAACATCACGCCTTTTCTGAGCGGTAAAACCAAAGATAAATTAGCCGTCCGTGTGTGGGATCCCAGCGATAAAGGGTATCAGCCACGGGGAAAACAAGTAACCAACCCTCAAGGAATTTGGTACACTTCCGTAACAGGCATCTGGCAAACGGTATGGCTTGAACCCGTTGCCGAAAACCACATTACCGCCGTGAAACCGGTTTCCGATATTGACAATAACGTGCTTGCGGTAACCGTTTTCGCTTCCGGCCAAAACAACAACGTCATCGAAGTAAAACTGCTGGACAAAGGACAGGTCATCGCTACAGCGAAGGGTATTCAGGGGAAAGAACTCCGGTTGTCGGTGGAAAACCCGTCGTTGTGGTCGCCCGACAATCCGTACCTCTATTACCTGCAAATATCGCTGATTGCGGGAGGCAAAACTGTCGACGAGGTAAAATCCTATACCGCTTTCCGGAAAATATCCGTCAAACGCGACGCCAACGGACTGATGCGCATGCAACTGAACAACAAAAACCTGTTTCACTATGGCCCGCTCGACCAGGGATGGTGGCCTGACGGCTTATATACCGCGCCGACCGATGAAGCATTGGTTTTCGATATTAAGAAAACCAAGCAATGGGGGTTTAATATGATACGGAAACACGTGAAGGTAGAGCCTGCCCGCTGGTACTACCATTGCGACAGGGAAGGCGTTATGGTATGGCAGGATATGCCCAGTGGCGATCACGGCCGCTATCTCTATGACCAGTGCAAGTATAACGGCGGAATGGATGCAAAACGTTCCCAGGTATCCATCGCCAACTATTACCGGGAATGGAAAGAAATCATGGATCTGTGCGATTCTCATCCGTCGGTGGTGGTGTGGGTACCGTTCAACGAGGCATGGGGACAGTTCGATACGGAAAAAGTGGCGGAATGGACTGTCGAACAAGACCCGTCACGGTTGGTGAATCCGGCAAGCGGAGGGAATCACCGTCCTTGCGGACACATCATGGACTTGCACAATTACCCCGCACCGGATATGTGCCTCTTTGACCCTGTAAGAGTAAACGTACTGGGCGAATACGGCGGCATCGGATTACCTCTGGAAGAACATCTCTGGTGGCAAAAACGCAATTGGGGCTACATTCAGTTCAAAAGCAGCGACGAAGTAACAACTGAATACGTGAAATATGCACAACAACTGAAAGACCTTGTAAAACGCGGATTCTCCGCCGCCGTCTATACCCAGACCACCGATGTGGAAGGCGAAGTGAACGGACTGATGACCTACGATCGCAAAGCAGTAAAAATCAACGAGGCGGACGTGCGGAAAGCTAATCAGGCGGTCATCAGCGAAGGGACAGATTGAAACGGACAAACCGCCATTCTACCTGTTCGCCTTTTGTTTGCGAAAGAGGCAAACTTTTTCGTCAGGGAGAGGCCGGTAAGGAAAGTTGTAATTGTTCATTCATGATTTCTTCGGGCGTCATGTAACAGGTCAGTTTGTACCGGCGGTATTTCTTGCCGATAAAAGTAGAATTGACGACGTATTGGGCATAATCGTAGAGCGACCAGCCTAACCCGCGGGAAATAGCGGTTGCATCGGTTTGTCGTTCCATGCGACGACGATAGTTTTTGCCAAGATAGCGGATACCGGTGCAAAATATTTCCCATCCCGATTGTGTGGAATAATCCAGGACATGCGCCAGTTCGTGCCCCATAAGTCCTACCGAGGCGTTGAACGGTATTTCGCGGAGCAACCGTGCTTGTGCGCTTTTCGTCCGTTGGTTGACAATCAGATAATAGACGCGTTTGTTGCGTTTGCACAACACCGACCACAGAGAAGGGCGTGCGGCCATGGAAGTTTTGATGGCGCCGTAGCGCAAGCGGATATTCACGCCGCACAGTTCCGGATAGTAACCGGCCGCCGCGAAAAAGGCCACTATTAGCGAATCATTGGAAATGTCCGTCACATGTGCGGGACAGGCGGCAGTATCTATGCCGGCTTTCGTTTCCTCGTAGCGTAAACGGACGCCGTCCGGAACGGTTTGCCCCAATAACGAAGCAACAGACAAAGAACAGCACAGTAACGATAAGCATAAGTTTCTGCCGTACTTTACCGTACTTTTCGGCATAAACCGTTGTACATGATTAAAAATACCGTACATTTCGGAATATTGTTAAAAAGGCGGCGAAACGGTCACTTCAGGAAAACTTTTCGTAAATCTTCTATCTGTTGCCGGTTGATGGGGGTCAGTTTTCCGACAGACGACGCCAATACCAACGATTGAGCGCTAAATTCGGCTACCTCGAGGCGGTCGAAGGTCTGCAACAGTTTGTCGCCTGTCACCAACACCGAGTCATTTTCGATAATGAGGGCCGGTATTCCTTCCGACAGTTTTTCTACGATTTCCATTTTTCCCCGGAAATGGGAGCCGAACGGCATCAGCGGTACATCCTGCAATAAAATCCAGCTTTCCGGGATAGTTCGTACGTCTAATGGCTGGTGGGCAGCGCCGAATGCCATCAGGTAAGGTGATTGTGTGAGGATGATGGAATTGATGTGCGGGAGACGCCGGTATATTTCCTGATGCAGCCATGTTACGCGGCTGGGATTTTTGCCCGGTTCGCGACGTCCGTCCCGTATTTGCACGATGTCCTGTAAGTCCATATTCCAGCGTACCACGTCCGTCGGGGTAATCAGGAAGTCATTGCCTCTCCAGCGTACGGATACCGTTCCGTACGAACTCACCATCAATCCCTGGCGACAGGCTCGGAGGACAATGTTGCAAATATCGGTACGGATTTGCCGTTCGTCCGACGGATGTTCCACCGTTTTCATTTCGGGCAGCGTATTGACGGCTTGCGCTTCAAAATCCCGAATCTGTTCGTCATTGAGGAACTTTACTTCGCCTATTTTTTGTCCGTAAATAATGGCTCGTGCGCTAAATTCAAAGGTTTCGAATCGCAGAAAAGCGTCGTTGATGTCCGATCCGCCCACTACTGTTCCGTGGTTTTCCATGATGATGGCTTTGACGCCTTTCTTGAATTCTTCTCCGATCCTCATTCCGAGTTCCTGACTGCCGGGCACTTCATAGGTAGCGTACCCGATGGGGCCGCAGACATGCTTAGCCTGCGAAATGACGTTCGGATCAGGCGCCTGACGTGTGATGCTGAACGACACCAGCGCCGGCGGATGTGCGTGGATAATGGCTTTAATGTCGGGACGCGACTCGTAGATGGCCTTGTGAAAAGGATATTCCGACGAAGGTTTGTGCTTGCCGACAATGGTGCCGTCGCGTTTCACCAGCATGATGTCCGACGGACGCAACGATCCTTTGTCAATGGATCCGGGCGTCACCCAGATGTCGCCGTTCTCTTCAATAATAGACACGTTGCCGCCGGAAGTGGTCGTAAGGTTACGTTCGTAAATCCTGCGGATAATGGTAGTGATCTGGTCGCGCGGATGCGTTAATTGCGTATTTATAATCTGATTCATAGTATTATTTGTTGAAATTTTTATAGATATTTGAAACTTTTTTGGTTGATGTATTTCTTTTCATGTTCTTCGGTCAATTATTGTTGCTTATTTGCAAGGCGATCCGTTCGATAGCGAATACTTGTTCGGTAGTGTTGCCGTAACGGTCGGTCGCTTTAATGTTGAAGGCGGTTTTATTGGTAATATCTACTATTGTCGAGAAAGTCGGATTAGGGTTGTCATGGTCGAAATCGATGGCTTTCTCATCCACTTTGATGTCGATGATGTGGCTTTCATCCGTGATTTTTCCTTCGATGTACAGGTGGTTCTCACTGTCGGCGGCAATGGTAATACTTCCTTTCTCATCGGGTTTAGGAGTGAACAGGGTGATTTCCGGTTTGACGGTTTCGGTTTTCACTATGTGATAAGTCAGTTTGTTCACGTTATCGTACACATCGGCGACTTCCAACTGGATTTCGTTTACATTGTTCTCCAGTTTCACCTCGTCGGTGAACTCGAATCCATCGTCAATGGGCGTCAGCGTAATATCCTGCCCGTTGATCCGGAATTTTCCGACAGGGCTTTCATCGGTGATTTTTCCTTTCAAGGTGACGGTTTTTGCATTGTCGGGCACGGGGAGAACGAAGTTGTCGTTTGCAATGCCGTCCAGTGTCAGTTGTGGCGCCCTGTTTTCCCGGTTCAGTTCAAAAATTCGCTGATGGGCAAGTTGCGTGATGGCTTCCCTGTCGGGATATTTGGGAGCGTCGGCCAATAGTTGTTGATAATCTGTCAAAGCGGCTTTTTTATTACCTGTTCCGGCGTAACTGTCGGCTCTCCCCGCCAAAGCCTGCCAGAAAGTGGGATCGGCTTTCATCACCCATTCGAAATCTTTCAGAGCCTCTTGGTTTTTGTTGGTTTCGAGGTAGTAAGTGCCGCGCCGGTAACGTGCCTGAAGGTTGTTGGGATTTTTTTCCAAGACATAAGAGGCGTCGTCAATGGCGTCTTTGAACTGTTTGAGCAGAGCATAGCCTCTGCTTCTGGCTACCATGGCTTCTTCCGAATCGGGATTAATAGCCAGTGCAGCATCTGCGTTCACTAAGGTTTCTTCGGTTTTGTTCATTCCGGCAGACAGATTGCTCAATGCAATGTAGGCTTCAATAAAACCTCTGTCTAATCGAGTAGCTTTCGTATAAGCCCATTCTGCTTGTTGGCGTGCGTTGATCCGGTTGTTTACTTCTCCCTGCAAAAAATAATTCATTGCGGTTTCGCCTATCTGCAAGGTGGCGTTGCTTGTTTTCAGGGCTGCTTCCGGTTGGTTCAACTGTAACTGGGATTTGATTTTGACATGATAAGCCGGAAGATACTGCTTATTGAGTTGTATAGCCTTGTCCACGCTTGAGATGGCCGCTTCGTATTGCTTGCTTTCGTAGAGATGATACCCCAACTGGTACCAGACGGTTTCATCGTCGGGGACAAACGCAGTGATTTTACGGTAATCGTCTGCGGCTTTTGCATATTGCTTAAGATGCGAATAAGTTTCCGCTCGAACTTTCAACAATTCTTCCGATTCGGGATAGGCAGCAATAGCCTGATTGAGCAATGTTAACGCTTTTTCAGGCTGTTCCGAAAGAGAATCAGCCTGATGGATAACACTGTCAATATTCTGTGCTCTGGAGACCACAGCCCATCCGCAAAACAGAAAAACAAAACCAAGACGCTTCATTTGATGGACAAAACCGAACGTTTTATTGTCATTCGCAAATATTGTGCCGTAAATGTTTCCAAAATCCAACGGGATTACAGATTTTTAAAAATTTGCCTCTCTTTTCCTTTTTGACTTTAGCGAGAGATCGTATTATTTTTTCGTACCTTGTGGATTGTTATTTCGTTTTTTTTATTTTATTTGCTTGAATACCTTGCAATTGTATTTTCCCTTTTCGGAAATGCCCCCTGTTTTAAATAAAAAATTTTATTCTATTGTTTGTAAAAATCATTTTTATTGTATCTTTGCGCCATTAAAATATGCCTGCGGAAATAGCTCAGTTGGTAGAGCATAACCTTGCCAAGGTTAGGGTCGCGAGTTCGAGTCTCGTTTTCCGCTCTGAAATCCCGATGCGTTTCGGGATTTTTTGTGAAACCGCCTTGGTGGTGGAATTGGTAGACACGCGGGACTTAAAATCCCGTGGGCAGCAATGTCCGTGCGGGTTCAAGTCCCGCCCGAGGTACAAAAAACAGGCGAAACAGTTTTATTGTAAGATTCGAAAACCGGTTCATTCTTTT
>JAIRLS010000303.1 GCA_031259205.1 Bacteroidales bacterium
GTATCTCCGTATTTGTTTTACATGTATTTCATTATTTTTGTATATTTTTGCAAAAAAATAATTCGGGCATGGATTTTGGCATTTGTTGGTTGGTGCGGCAGGCATGGCGCCGGAGAGAGCCGTTCTTTCGAAAAGGCCTGCCGGCAATGGTTTCCTGTCGGCGCACAGGCTTATTGAAAGTTTCGGAACATGTAGGGTTACAGGCAGGCGATCATTATTTCACTTCCGGTAATTTTGAGAACGTTTATTTTTTGTATTTTTGGGCGTTCGTTCCCTGCTTCTGTCGTTGCGAAAAACATTCGAAGAAGCGCACGGAATGGCAGTTTCAGTTTTTGAAGATGCGCCGGAACGCCGGTAGTCGGATGAATTGCGCCGGAAATATCCGGTTGCGGTCGATAAAAACAGTTGTTGATATAAAAAAAGATAAATATGCAAAATAAAGTTTTCAGGAACATTTTGTATGCCGCAGTGACGACGGCCTGCTTTTTCGCCTCATGCAGGCCGGATACCAATGAGGGCGTTTTGGCGCGCGTTCATAACAAATATCTGTATTTTAATGACATAAAGTACATATTCAATAATTGTTCATCCAGGGAAGACAGCACGACGCTGCTGAATATGTACATCGCCAAATGGATAGAAACCCAGCTACTACTCAACAAAGCCGAACTGAACCTTTCGAAAGAACAATTGGACATTACCAAAGAGATGGAAACTTATCGCGCCTCGCTGGTGATATACAAGTATGAAGACTACCTGATACACGAAAAAATGGATACCACAGTGTCCGAAAAAGAAATACGGGATTATTACGAAAAAAACAGCGCGAATTTTCATTTGGATGAATATGCCGTGAAGTTGCTGTACGTACAACTTCCGACAGACGCCCCAGACCTGCGCCATGTAAAAAAATGGTACATTTCCGATGCGGAAAGCGATTTTCAGGATTTAACCAATTACTGTTCCCACCACACGGTGACGCTGGAAAATTTCAATGACGACTGGATCCTGTGGTCGGAAGTACTTCAGCGCTTTCCGACGACAGGCGAGGAACTGACCAGACGGATGATCTCCTCCGGAAAAATAGAATTGCAGGACCATCAAATGATACTGCTGATGAACATCAAGGAAAAGAAAGCGCCGGGCGAAATAGCGCCTCTATCGCTGGTAAGCGGGAAAATAACGGAAATCGTTCTGAACAAACGAAAAGTCGAATTTATTTATCAGTTGAAAAAAAACATCTATAACGATGCCATGTCTAAAAAACAATTTGAAATTTATTAAAATAGGATATTCATGATCAAGAAACATTTATTCAATCTGACGCTACGATGCCTTTTCATTTTACTGTGCTGTTCCGGCGGCGTCAATCTCCAAGCCCAATCGTTCATTGTCGATCGGATCATTGCCATTGTAGGCAATAAACCCATCAAACAGTCGGATGTAGAAGGCATGTACCTGCAATACCGGATGCAGGGAATGCCGATGAGCGGCGACATGAAGTGCAATATCTTCGAAGAATTGCTGACACAAAAACTGCTGGCCAACCAAGCCGAAGTGGACAGTTTGGAAGTAGACCCGAGCAAAGTGGAAACCTCGCTCAACCGTCGCTGGGAAGTGCTGGTAGGGCAAGCCGGTACCGAAAAGGAACTGGAAAAATATTTCAAAAAAAGCGTTTACGACATCAAGGACGACCTGCGCAAGAGCTTGTACGAACAGGAGTTGTCCTTTAACATGCAGGCGGAAATTCTGAAAGACATTAAAGTAACCCCCTCGGAGGTGAAAGACTATTTCTACCGGTTGAACAGGGACAGCATTCCGCTGATTAACGGACAGGCCGAAATAGCGCAGATCGTCATGTATCCGCCCTATAGCGATGAAACCATCAGCGAATTAAGGCAACGACTGCTTGATTTGCGCAAAAGGGTGATCAGCGGGGAAAGTTTTCGCACACTGGCCGTCCTGTATTCCGAAGAACCGGGTTCCTCGCGCACCGGCGGCGAAATCGGTTTCAGAAGCAAGGGAGAATTAGATCCTGAATACGTGAAAGCGGCATGGATGCTGAAAAACAGAGGCGACGTATCGCGTATCGTCGAGTCGAAATTCGGATACCACATCATCCAGCTAATCGAAAAACGCGGAGATCAGGTCAATACACGGCATATTCTGATGACGCCCAAACCCAATCCCGAAGCGGTAGAAAAAGCGATGCAGCGATTGGACAGCCTCTCGCAAGCCGTCAAAGACGAAAAAGTAGACTGGAATACAGCCGCTTTTTACTACTCGCAGGACGAAAACACTCGTTTCAACGGCGGCTTGATGATCAATCCCGCCGACAACAGCACCCTGTTTGAAATGAATCAACTGCCAAAGAACGAGTATGAGGTCATCAAAAACATGAAAATCGGCGAGATCTCCGCTCCCTTCGAATCGGTGGATGACAAAAACAAACCGGTTTTCAAAATTATCAAACTCAAATCACTGTCGGATCCTCACCGCGCTAATATGAAAGACGACTACGCCTTTCTGCAACAGATGACCCACAACGCAAAAACCATGTCCGTCATCAATAAATGGGTGAACGAAAAAATCGAAACCAGCTACATATACCTTGACGAACAGTTCAGGCGTTGCGGGTTAAGTAACAAAAACTGGGTGAAATGAGCGCTTCGGTGTTCCGCAAGGCAGGCGAATGGTTGCTGTTTATGCTGTTTTCAACCGTACCGCTGCAAGTTCATGCACAAGATAACGTACAGATTAAGAAAATCGAAATCACCAATTACGGCAGCATGGAATTTAGCCGGTACATCGCTCCCGACGCCCAGCGGCTCCTCGGCGACGTGGGGTTCCTGCATGAGGGCATCACCATGACTTGCGACAGCGCTTACTTTTACAACAATACCAACACGCTGGACGCTTTCGGCCACGTGCATATCCTCCATCCGGACAGCAGCACCGTCGATGGCGACTTTGCCAAATACCGGGGAGATTTCAAATTCGCAGAAATATGGGACAATGTCGTTTTGCAGGACTCCGACGCCATCATGAAAACGCCGCACCTGTACTACGACATGACGACCAATATCGCCTATTACAGCGACAGCGCCCATATTCTCAACAAAGGCAATGAAATGTCCAGTAAAACAGGTTATTACCATCGAGACATCAATACTTTTTACTTCAAAAAGGAAGTAGTACTCCATACCCCCGACTATACCATCGTGACCGATACCCTCAACTACAACGTGCAAACCAAAATAGCCGATTTTGTAGGCCCCACCCATATTCAAAACGACAAAGACACTATCTACTGCGAACTCGGATGGTACAATACCAACGATACGGTAGCGCTTTTCAGGAAAAACGCATGGATTAAAAGCGGAAGCACTACCGTAAACAGCGATACGCTCTACTATGAACGGGTATCCGGCAACGGACACGCTTTCGGCAATATCCAAATCACAGATACCACCAACAACATCATCCTGAAAGGACAAAAAGGAGAGTTTAACAACATCTCGGAAAACGCATGGCTCACCCGCCGGGCAGAGATGATCATGACAGGCAAAGAAGATTCGCTTTTCCTCCATTCCGACACGCTACGTTCCATCAAGGACACCGCCGACTTCAAAATAGTGAAAGCCTACAAAAAAGTAAAATTTTTCAGCCGCGACATGCAGGGCATGTGCGATTCGCTGGTCACGTCGCTCCGCGACTCCATCATCCGCATGTACACCCTGCCGGTACTTTGGACACAAGGCCACCAAATGACCGCCGACTATATCGAAATAGAAACCGAACGCCAGCAGCCCAAACAGTTGAATCTGCTGGGAAAAGGCTTCATCGCATCCCAGGAGGACTCTGTCGGCTTCAACCAAATCCGCGGAAAAAAAATCGTCGGTCTGTTCCGCAACGGCAACGAACTGTACAGAATCAACGTCTATGACAACGGCGAAAGCGTCTATTACACCAAAGACGGCGATTTTGTCAACGGCGCCAACAAAATATCCAGTACTAATATCGTCATCCTGATTGAAGAAAAAAAAGTGAAGGCGATCAACCACTACATCAACATCGAAGGCGCTATAATTCCGCCGATCGAATTTAACAGCAGCGAACTGACGCTCTCCGGATTCAACTGGTGGGAAAAACACCGGCCGCTCGACCCAAACGACATCTTTCACTGGGGCGAACGAAACATCATTGCCGGAAACGACTCAACAGGCCTCTCCGGAACGGCTTCCGATCAGACACCGGACTCGCTGCGACGCCATATCCGGATGCTGATCAACGGAAAACAGGCTCGCGTCGGCGTCGCCCTGACAGACTCCCGAACCGGGGATACGCTCACCATCAACGGCAATGAATATTTCCCCACGGCAAGCGTGTACAAATACCACGTCGCACTGGCTATCCTGCGATTAGTGGATTTCGGCACCCTGCGCCTCAATCAGAAAATCCGCGTCGCCAAAGAAGACCTGCACCCCAACACCCACAGCCCAATGAGAGACGATTATCCGAAAGGCGATATAGACCTGACACTGTCGGAATTAATGTCCTATATGGTTTCAAAAAGCGATAACAATGCCTGCGACATCCTGCTCAAACTGTTGAAAGGCCCTCAACGGACGGAACAAATTGTGAAAAGCATGGGACTCTCCGATATCTCCATCGTCGCCTACGAACACGAAACCGCCGCCGACAGCGCCAACACCGTCTATAATAAAACAACCCCCCTCTCCGCCCTGCGTGCACTGGAAATACAACGCCGACAAGACGTACTTTCCGCCGGCAGCCGTAATTTCCTCTGGAAACTGATGACGGAAACCGTCACCGGGCAAGACAAAATAAAAGGAAAACTCCCCCCGTCCGTCGTTACCGGACACAAAACAGGCAGTTCCCATCGCAACGCAGCCGGCACAAAACTCGCCGACAACGACATCGGCATCGTCGAACTGTCTGAAAAACAGCACTTCATCATCGCCGTGTTTATCGCCGATTCACAGGAAGACGACAAAACCAATGCCGCCTTAATAGCAGACATCACCCAATTAGCCTGGAAATTTTACCGAGAGTATCCCCCCGAAAAATAACCGCACGCCTGCATTTCCCGCAGGGAGAATGCTGCTCGACAACAGCGAACAGCGAGAAGATAACCCTCCATGACTGCGGTTTTTCATACTGATTTCATCCCGTTATACACATGTTTTCAGGCACATACACTCACAATTTATTAGTTGCTACAAAATAAGATTTTTGGGTTCATTCTTTTATTGAGGCGCTATGGGTCAGTGGGTTGTTCCATCCGTGTTTTGTTTCCCGTTTTTTCCCCATCCATCTTAAAAGTCCCTGCGGGACTTGATTTTCATAACCGCCGGTCAGCGACCGGCGGAAAAGAATTAACTATTTCTGCTCTTTTTTTTGAAAAAATTTTTAGTGATTTTAAAAAAGTATATTACATTTGTGCCATGTAATAATAATATGTTAACGATCATTACCGGATTATTAATGATGTGTACTACGATACAGTCGCAACATCCTGCCGAACGGTTGCCGGAGCGCTTTCAATCCTACCGCATGTCGGAGCGATTGAATTATACGCCGGATAACCTGTACGAATACATTAACGGCGCGGCCGAGATGTATCTGTCATACGGGCTGAAGGGAATGTACGGATGCCGGTACACGGCTGAAAACCTGCCTGACGTCACGGTAGACATTTACGAAATGGCCGGATCCCGCGACGCCTTTGGCGTATATACCCAAAGCCGCGACAGGGACGAGTATACCTACGGGCAAGGATCGTTGAGCTATCCGGAAGCCACTCTTTTCTGGAAAGACCGCTATTTTGTCGTCATCAGCGCCGACAGGGCGACGCCCGAAAGCACGGCTGCCATCGGTTTTTTGGCGGACGCAGCAGACAAGGCCATTCACCGGAAAGGCAAAATACCCGGCATTGTCGGCCTTTTACCCGCAGAAAAACCGGTTGACGGCGGAATACTTTATTTTCATCATTACATTTGGCTCAACGCCTATTTCTTTATCGCCGACTTCGACCTGTTGAATATCAACGAACAGACCGACGCCGTAGTAGCAAAATACGGTACGCCGGAACAGCGCAGCTATCTTTTGCTGGTGGAGTATCCGGACGAAAACGCCACCGTAGCGGCATACCGCCGGCTTATGCAGCGGTACGCGCCCGAATCGGGCAACGGTCAAAGCATTCGGTTGGAAGACGGGACATGGTTTGCCGGATGGCACGGAGGCAAACGACTGTGCGCCATCTTCAACAGCCCGTCACTAAAGGAGGCAGAAAGTTTGTTGCAGGCAACGATTTCAAAAATGCAATTTTAAAACATCATCATCATGAATATCACACGTAGAGATTTATTAAAAACAGCTTCCGTAGCGGCAACCGGAAGCCTGATGTTCCCGTTTGTCTCGGGAAAAGCGTGGGCAAACGGACAACAGCGCGACAGTTCGACGGTAGTGCTCATCCGCGACCAGCGCCTGTTTGCCGGCGACCGGCCCGACCCCGACGTATGCCGCCGGATGCTGGACGAAGCGCTGTGCCGTCTGACAGGCAAGGAAACGCCCGACCGGGCATGGAAAAGTATCGTTACAGCCGACGACACGGTAGGCGTGAAAACCAACGAATGGAACAAACTGCCCACGCCCTCCGTACTGGAAGATATTCTGAAAGAAAAAGTGCTGGCCACCGGCGTGAAAGAAGAAAATTTAAGCATCAGAGACCGTGGCGTGCTGAACGATCCCGTGTTCCGGAGAGCGACCGCCCTCATCAACATCCGCCCTATGCGCACCCACGCATGGTCGGGCGTGGGGACGCTGATAAAAAACTACATCATGTTTTCTCCCAAACCCTCTTCCTATCATGGGGATTCCTGCGCCAGCCTTGCTACTTTGTTCGATTTGCCGGAAGTGAAAGGGAAAACGCGGCTGCATATACTGGTGATGTTCACGCCTCAGTTTCATCACACTGCCCCCACGCTATTTTCCGAAGAGTTTACGTGGAGATACAACGGCCTGTTGCTCGGATTCGATCCCGTAGCCGTTGATGCGACAGGATTGAAAATTATCGAAAGCAAACGGAAAGATCACTTCGACGAACACCGACCGTTAAACCCTCCCGCCAAACATATTTTGTTGGCCGACACCCAATACCGGCTCGGCAATGCCGATCCGTCAAAAATCCGTCTGATAAAACTCGGCTGGGATGAGGCTTCGTATGTATAGGCAGGCCGCAAACAAAGGAACGGTTGGATCATCTTCTTCCCGTCCAAAAATATACCGTATTTTTGTGCGAAATTTTTGTGCGAATTGATAGCGCTGGCGTCTTTTTTAGTTGCGGCATTGCTTGCCGTTATTGTCATACCGCTGATTCCCTGTCGTTATAAGGCGTATGCGGCATTGGCCGTTTCGATGTGGATAGCGGCTGTTTCGTCGTGGCAGTCAGTTTGCGCCTTGACGGGAAAGGAAGTGAGCGTTACGCTGACGAGCAGTTTCATGTGGGGCAACGTTTCGTTTGTTGTAGATGCGCTTTCGTCCTGGTTTATTCTGGTGGTCAACCTGATGATTTTACCGGGAATATGGTATTCGCGCGGTTATCTTCGCGGATGTACGCAGCCGGCCAATCTTAGCCTTCATTATGTGATGCTTGTGTGGATGCATTTGGCTTTGTGCATGGTGTGCATGGTGCAAAACGGGCTGGCATTTATCTTTGTGTGGGAAATCATGTCGCTGGCCTCGTTTTTACTGGTTATTTTTGAAAGCCAACAGCGGAATGTGTTGCAGGCGGGACTTAATTATTTAGTACAGATGCACATTTCCGTCATTTTCCTGTTGATCGCCTTTTTGATAGTATACCAAAGCGAAGGCGGATTCGAGTTCTCCAATATCGGCGCATACTTCGCTACGCACAAAAACTTTCCGTTATTCCTTCTGTTTTTTGCAGGTTTCGGATTTAAGGCAGGTATTGTTCCGTTGCACACGTGGCTTCCTCATGCTCATCCGGCAGCGCCGTCGCACGTGTCGGGCATCATGTCGGGAGTGATTGTGAAAATGGGGATTTACGGCATTTTCCGGATGATAAGCTATCTAAATTCCGATCTATTATTGACGGGCAACGCAATACTGATCACCGGAATGTTCACCGGTATTTACGGCATCCTCCATGCCTCCCTGCAAAGGGACGTCAAGCGGTTACTGGCCTACTGCACCATTGAGAACGTGGGGATTATCCTGATGGGAACAGGCTTGGGGCTTGTGGGACAACATGCCGGCAACGCTTTCCTGATGCTGGCAGGTTACGGAAGCGCCCTGCTCCATGTGTTGAACCATGCCCTGTCAAAAGAACTGCTGTTCCTGTGTGCCGGAACGGTTTACCGTTCCCTGCACACCCGTAATATGGACAGGATGGGTGGTTTGTTTCGGTCGATGCCGCATTCGGCGCTGCTGTTTTTGACAGGATCTTTGGCAATGGCAGGTTTACCGCCCCTAAACGGTTTTATTTCCGAATTTGTCCTGTTTTTCGGCTTTGTGAAGGGCGTCATAGCGTCCGATATTACCGAAAGTATCCTTATTGTGATGGGCATAACGGCGATGTCCCTCATTGGGGGGCTTTCCGTGCTGACTTTTACCAAATCGTTTGGCGTCATGTTCCTTGGCCATGCCAGGGTGCCGTTTCCTTCCCGTCCCGAAGAACCGGCCGTCATGCGCTATCCTCAGTACGTACTGGCAGCGTTGATGGCGCTGGTTGCCCTGACGCCCTTCGTCGTGTTCGGCATTGTTTCGGACATTGTCGTTTCCGTGTTTCACATTCCCTTCGTTTCGGAGGACATGTCCGGCTTCGGCAAACTGTTGCAGCGAATAAGCATGGTGATGATCATGTTTATATCGCTGGTACTGTTCCTTGCTTCCATCCGGCGGTTTATTGCCGCCCGGCAGCCTGAACGGAAGGACGACACCTGGGGATGCGGTAGCCCTCACGCCGGCAGCCGGATGCAATATACCGCCGGATCGTTTGCCAAACCTGTAGGCAAACTTTTCGGGTCGCTAATCCCTTTCCGGAAAAAATACCGCCGCATGGCCGAAAATGATCCCTTTCCGGAGAGCGCACGATACGCCTATTCGTATGGCGATTGGGTGGAAACGGTCGTCTTTGCTTTCGTGAAAAAGCGGCTGAAGCGTTTTTCGTCGGTTTCGCTGCATATACAGGACGGACGTCTGCAATGGTACATCCTCTATGGGCTGCTTTTCATCCTCGCCGTCATTCTGCTGACATGGATGAACGTGCTGTAAGAAAATGATTTTCCTCAAAAATGCCCTTCTGTATAATAAAAATCGAAAACCACCGTTCTTTTGTAAAATGATGTTACTTACATGGAGGAAGGTCAGAAAAATAATTTAATTGTTGTCACGTGGGATTTTACCGATTTATCAGAGTATGCCTTGGCACATGCCGTGAGAATAGCTCGGGTGATGAGGTACAAGATTGAATTACTGCATATTGTGAAGCAAGGCGTCAATGAAGCTACGATAAAAGAAAGCCATTCGCAGATGCAGAACATCTGTAACAAAATCCTCATGGAAACAGGCATTGCATGTACGGCTGTGATCAAGGAAGGCAGTCTGTACTCGACCATCTCCGAATATGCCAACGGAACAGACACGCAATTGGTCGCGATGGGCACTCATGGTATAAAAGGGCTTCAAAAACTTTTCGGAAGCAGGGCTTTGAAAGTCATCACAGGTTCGCGTGCGCCGTTTATCGTCGTACAATCGGAGCCAGATACGACCGCTCACATCTCCAACGTGGTGTTTCCGATTGATTTCAAGTCGGAAAACAAGGAAAAAGTGCAATGGGCTATTTATATAGGCCGCAATTTTTTGTCAAAGATTTTTTTATTCAAATATCCTGTATCCGACAGCGAATTACAGAAGAAAGTAAACATCAACCTGAATTTTGCCATCCGTTTCCTGAAACAGAACAACATTGCCTATGAAATACATACGGCAGAAAAAACCAACAACTTTGCCGGCGAAACCATTCGTTTTGCTGAAAAAATCAGGGCCGACATGATCATTGTTTCCACCACCAAGGATATTACAAAAATTGATTACGTATTTGGAGCGGACGAACAGGCGATCATTGCCAACAGCGCTAAAATCCCGGTATTGTGCATGAATCCGAGAGCAGGATATGCGGGCGTCGCCCAGTTTTTATACGGATAACTTCGGCGCGGATTCCCGCAACCATCCTCCTTTACTCTTGCCTTTTATCCAAGAATGTTGGAAATACATTCCATCAATTTATCTATAAAATAGCCGTCTTTAACGATGTACTCGGCAACGCCGGCAGATGTAGCCTCGGCAATAGTCGTCGCGTCGCTGTTCCCTGACAAGATGATGACAGGGGTGTTTTGATTCCGTTTTTTGATGGCCTTGACCACTTCCAGACCGCTCATCTTGCCGGTTTCCAGAAAATAGTCTATTACCGCCAAATCGGGATTCATGTCCAGATGCCGGACACAATCTTCGCCATTGCCAAATGTTTTGATGGTACAACCGGCTTTACATTTGAAGGTGTACTCCAATAAATTGATGAACATAGGCTCATCATCAACAAAAAAAATCAGTTTATCTTTCATGGTGCCGTCACAAGTCCGATCTTTTAGAACATCAAAAGTAATACATTTTTTTTTATCTATTTAATATTTTTTGTTTTTTTATTGCAAAGAAATGTTTATTTCATTATTGTAAAGAAATATTTGTTTCAGATTGCCGGCCCGTCAAGAACGGCGTATTGGCAGAAAAACAGGCCGTCCGCCCGATAGAAATTTCGTCGAACAATGTCATGTTTTTGCGAAAAGAAACCGATAAAACAATCTTTAAGCGGTCGAACGCTGTTTTTTTTCAAATGATGGGGAAATGGAAATTTTTATTCCGTCTTTTCCGTAAAAAAAAACTTTTCATTTGACGCGCTTGGAAATCCTAAGATATTCATCTACTTTTGCAGCAAAAGTAAAAGATTTGGAATTTCGGATAACAAGTGCAGACAGCCGGAGTGCAGCGCGTTGCGGCGTATTGGTTACCGCGCACGGCGAAGTGGAAACGCCTGTTTTCATGCCTGTGGGTACGCAAGGTACGGTGAAAAGCATCCATCAGCGTGATTTGGAGCAGGATGCAAAAGCCGGAATCCTTTTAAGCAACACGTATCACTTGTTCCTGAGGCCGGGCATGGATGTGCTGAAAGCGGCCGGAGGGCTTCACCGGTTCATCGGATGGCCTCATCCCATGCTTACCGACAGCGGGGGATTTCAGGTGTTTTCGCTTTCCGATATTCGCAAACTCAAGGAAGAAGGCGCCGAATTTCGTTCCCATATTGACGGCTCCAAACATTTTTTCACGCCCGAACGGGTGGTGGATATCCAGCGCATCATCGGAGCGGACATCATGATGGCTTTCGACGAATGTACGCCTTATCCTGTCGATCTCGCCTATGCAAGGGATTCCATGGAAAGGACGTTGAGGTGGCTGCGCCGCGGATGGCAACAATTCAGGGAAAGCGAGCAGTTGTATGATTATCCGCAGGCTTTTTTCCCCATTGTACAGGGAAGCACATATCCGGAACTGCGCCGGATATCGGCCGAACAGACGGTCGAAGCAGGGTGCGACGGAAACGCTATCGGAGGGCTGTCTGTCGGCGAACCGGTGGAACAAATGTATGACATGATTCATCTGGTAAACGCTATTCTCCCTGTCGACAAACCCCGTTACCTGATGGGAGTAGGCACTCCTTCCAACCTGCTGGAATCGATCGCTCTGGGAATAGATATGTTCGACTGTGTAATGCCTACCCGCAATGGCCGCAACGGTTCCATCTTTACCTTCGAGGGACGAATCAACATCAAAAATGAAAAATGGAAACAGGATTTCTCACCCATCGAAGAAAACGGCGCTTCCTTTGTCGATACCATGTTTTCCAAAGCCTATCTCCGTCATTTGATTGTTTCGGGGGAAATTCTCGGGTCACAAATCTCCAGCCTTCACAATGTCGCGTTTTACCTCCGGCTGATGCAGGAAGCAAGGGAGAAAATAAAAGACGGTACCTTTGTCGGATGGAAAAAAGAAATGACATACCGGTTATCTAAAAAACTATGAGGCTGAATAAATTCAAATTAGGAAAATTAGACGCCTATATCATCAGGCAGTTTTTGGGAACATTCTTTTTCTCGATATTACTGATTATTCTCATTGTGATTATTTTCGATATTTCCGAGAAAATTGACGATTTCTTGGAAAAACACGTTCCGCTGAAAGCGATCGTCTTCGATTATTATCTCAATTTCATTCCCTATTTCGTCACGCTGTTCAGTTCGTTGTTTATTTTTATTGCCGTGATATTTTTTACCTCCAAACTTGCCTACAACAGCGAGATCATTCCTATTCTCAGCAGTGGCATCAGTTTTCGCAGATTTCTTTATCCCTATTTTATCAGCGCCTGTATTCTGACGGTGTTTATCTTTTTCCTGAACGATGTCGTCATGCCGACGGCCAATAGAAAACGGCTTGCTTTCGAGGATGTGTACACCAAACCGCCGGTGATGTATATGAAAGAGAACGTGCACAAGCAAGTGGAACCCGGTCTGTTTGTTTATCTGGAATCCTTCAACCGTTCCGAACAAGCCATTCGTTTTTCGATGGAAAAATATGATAACGACCGGCTGACTTCCAAGTTAATATCGGACAAAGCCGTATGGGACAAAGAAAAAGAGAAATGGGTTATCATGAAATATTATGTTCGCGACATCGACTCTCTGGGGCATGAGACATTGTCTGCAGGCGAAAGCCTCGATACAACGATCAACCTCCATCCCACCGAGTTCAAACGGCGCGATAATTTCGTCGAACAGATGAACATGGCCGAATTAAGCGATTTTATTGAAGAACTGCGGATGGAAGGTTCCGACAACATCAACCAATACATCATCAAACTGCACGAGCGCATCGCCGGCCCGTTCTCCACTTTCATCCTCACTCTGATAGGCGTCAGCCTGTCCAGCCGCAAAGTACGCGGCGGGATAGGCATTCATGTGGCTATCGGCATCACCCTCTGTTTCCTGTACATCCTTTTCATGCGTTTTTCGTCGGAATTTGCCTCCAAGGGAAACCTCAGCCCTGTCTTTGCCGCATGGATACCCAATTTTATTTTCGGCCTGATCGGAATACTGCTCTACCGGCTGACTCCAAAATAACCGTTGCGGTTTGAGAGCAGGAATCGAACAGAAACGCCTCTATTTCCGTTCATTCTTTTTTTGCGCCTGAAAGCGCGAAAGCCATCCGCTTTGGAGAATGCGGAGGGAGCGTCTCAAAAGCACGCAGATGACGCAGATGATGTGGATTTGCACAGATAAAAACGAGGCGTACAAAACGAAAGAAGTTGATTATCCATAAAATAAAAATCTGCGTTCCTCTATTAATCCTGCGTTATCTGCGTGCTAATACCCTTTTGAGACAGCCCCCTGCTCATTGACAACCGGTGTTTTCTATTGATATGTTTGCCCTGACGGGCAATGCACAAAACTGTGCCGTGTGCAGTA
>JAIRLS010000314.1 GCA_031259205.1 Bacteroidales bacterium
GATAATAACGGGTCGGAGAGAGCAATTCGAAATGTCAAAGTCAAAACAAAAATCTCAGGTCAGTTCCGAAATCCTCAGGGAAAAGGAGCTGAACGATTTGCAAGGATTCGTTCGGTTATCGATACTACTCTCAAAAATAAGCAGGATGTTTTCTTTGCTTTGAAATGTCTGGCTAATATTCAAATTACTAATAGTACCTGAGTAGTTAAAAAAAACGAAGTCGCAGAAGTTTCACAAAGTAAAAAACTTCGTGAAACTTCGTGTACTTTGTGGTTAAAAAAAAACAAGAAGGAGCACAAAGTAAAAAACTTCGTGCTTTTGTGTTTTAGAAGAAAGCGGGAAACAAAACACGGATGGTACCGTCCGCCGACTAACAGCGCCTCAATAAAAGAAGTAACCGTTTTTTTTACTTTTCGCAATTCGATTAAACCACGGCCTGAAAATTTTCGATTTGCGTTTTGATTTCTTTCAGGAACAGGGTAGCGGGACCTCCGTCGATGGCGCGGTGGTCGTAAGTAAGCGACAGCCCGATGTACGGAACGAATCCCATCACGCCGCCTCCCACATCGGCGGGACGGTGTACGATAGTGTTTACGCCCAAAATAGCTACTTGCGGCACATTGATGATCGGCGTAAAGATTTCCACGCCGTAGTTACCCAGATTGGACACGGTAAAACTGCCTGCCTCGCTTTGCAGCAACTCCGGGGTAATACCACCTTTGCGGCAACCGTCAGCCAACAGACGCAGGTTGTTGGACAGTCCTTTTAGCGACAGGTCATTCGCGTTTTTCAACACAGGCACCATCAGTCCTCGCGGGGTATCTACCGCCAAACCAAGGTGTACCTGCTTGAAAACTTTAATACCCTCGCCGAGATACTGTGCGTTGACATCCGGATTTTTTTCCAAAGCGCGGATCACTGCCCAGCAAATCATGTCGTTCAATGTGATATTCGGATAATCCGGATTGTTTTTTTGCGCCTTTTTCGTTTCTTCACGTAACGCCAGCAGCTTGCGTACATCTGCGCTCAGGTGGTGCGTCAGTTGGGCGCTGTTTTGCAACGATTCGTGCATGGCCTTGGCAATCAGTTTGCGGATGTTTGTGAGTTTCTTGATCTCAAATCCCGTAGTGTTTTGTTCGCTTGTCCGATCAACCGTGCTTTGCGTCGGGACGGCAGCAACTTGAGCGTCGGCAACCGCTTGCCGTACCGGTGCGGTTTGTCCCTCCAACGCTTCGATATCCCTGACGATGATACGTCCGTTAGGGCCTGTTCCGCTTACCCTCGACAGGTCAAGTCCCTTCTTTTCCGCCATCACGCGGGCACGGGGCGATACCCTGATTTTTGTACCGGCGCTTGCCGGTGCAGACGGAGATGTTTGTGCAACTGTTACCTTTGCGGAAGTCGTCACTGCCGGAAGTTCTTCCACGGGCGTCGCTGCCGGCGTTGCTCCGTTGGGGCTAAATTCGGCGACCGATTCTCCGGGAACGCCGATTACAGCTACATTGACGAGGACAGGCACTTCGTCGCCCTCGTTGAAAAATATCTCCAGCAGGACGCCGTCCGCTTTCGCTTCCTCTTCAAATGAGGCTTTGTCTGTTTCGTACGAAAACAACAAATCGCCTGCTTTCACGCTATCGCCTTTTTTCTTGAACCACTGCGAAATAATGCAGCTTTCTACGCTTTGCCCCTGCTTGGGCATCATTACGGGTGTTGCCATATTATATTTTTACAAGTTGATACTTTTAATATACATCATTTATCTGTTACACAAACAGATTAAAATCGCCTTGTCAATAAAAATCTGTTTTTCAATAACATCCACCACTTTACAAGCGGCGCACAAAGATATACAATATTACTTGTAATGACAAGTTTGAAAGAAAATATTTTAATTGTATGGTCATTTCACTGCAAAGAGGATTGTTTTCAAGGATTAATGCGCCGTATTTATTGATCGTTACATTCGGGATGGTTTCGTATAATTCCAAAAAAGCGGGTAGACGCGACGTCCACCCGCTTTTGGCGTCTTTTTTTGAAAATGACTATTCCAGCAGCGTCCATGCCACCGTTAGGCCGGCAGTGACGATGGACACCATGCTCATCAGTTTGATAAGGATGTTCAGGCTTGGCCCGGAGGTGTCCTTGAACGGATCGCCAACGGTGTCGCCAACGACGGTTGCCTTGTGTACGTCGGAGCCTTTGCCGCCGAAATGACCTTCTTCCACGTATTTTTTGGCATTGTCCCATGCACCGCCTGCATTAGCCATGAATACCGCCAAAACGAAACCTGCGCCCAAGCCTCCGGCAAGCAAGCCCATCACTCCAGCCACGCCGAAAATAAGGCCGGTGATAATCGGCACCAGAATAGCAATAATGGAAGGCAGCATCATCTCTCGTTGTGCGCCTTTGGTGGAAATAGCCACGCATTTGGCGTAGTCGGGTTTGGCCTCTCCGGTAAGGATGCCTTTTATCTCGCGGAACTGACGGCGCACTTCTTCCACCATGCTTTGCGCGGCGCGTCCTACAGCGTTCATTGTCAAACCGCAGAAGAGGAAGGCCATCATCGAACCGATGAATATGCCCACCAGTACACTCGGATTCATCAGATTGATGTTGTAATAATTCATGAAATCCACGATGGTAGCGGAAGCGGTATCTATTTTATGCCCATCGGCAAACTCCAGTACGTTCTGACCGATGTGTACCAGTCCGATTTTTATTTCTTCGATGTACGAGGCCAACAGCGCCAATGCAGTGAGTGCAGCCGAACCGATGGCAAAGCCTTTGCCGGTGGCGGCGGTAGTGTTGCCCAGAGCGTCGAGTGCGTCGGTGCGTTTGCGTACCTCCGGATCCAGACCGCTCATTTCGGCATTACCTCCGGCATTGTCGGCAATGGGGCCATAAGCGTCGGTGGCCAGCGTAATACCCAGTGTAGAGAGCATTCCCACGGCGGCAATGCCGATGCCGTAAAGTCCTCTGCTCAGGTTGCCCGCCGAAGTCATGTTGTGCACATCGAACCCGATGGCGCAGAGATAAGCCATGACGATGGCAGCAGCGATGGTAATGACGGGGATTGCCGTGGACAGCATACCCAAACCCAAACCGGAGATAATCACCGTAGCCGGCCCCGTTTTGCCGCTTTCCGATACCCTTTGCGTCGGCTTGTAGGAATGGGAAGTGTAGTATTCGGTGGATTGTCCGATGATGATGCCGGCCACCAGTCCGGAAATGACGGATAAGGATAGTCCTGTCCAGTTGGGGATGTCCAGAGCGGCTAAGATGGCGAAAGTGGCCGCCGCAATCAGCGCCGAACTGATGTTGGTGCCTTTGCCCAGTGCGCCGAGCAGTTGCTTCATGGTAGCGCCTTCCCTGGTGCGTACCAGAAAGATACCAATGATAGACAGTACGATGCCTACGGCGGCAATCAACATAGGCGCAAATACGGCCTTCATTTGTACGCCGGTGTCGGTAAAGAAGGCTGATGCTCCCAGTGCAGCGGTTGCCAGAATGGAGCCGCAATAGCTTTCGTAGAGGTCTGCCCCCATACCGGCTACGTCGCCCACATTGTCGCCCACATTATCGGCGATGGTGGCGGGATTGCGAGGGTCGTCTTCCGGAATACCGGCTTCTACCTTACCCACGAGGTCGGCGCCCACGTCGGCGGCTTTGGTATAGATGCCGCCGCCTACACGGGCAAACAACGCCTGCGTGGATGCGCCCATGCCGAAGGTCAGCATGGTGGTAGTGATAATCACCAAATTTTGAGCTACAGAAGCATCGTAAACAGCGTTAAGCAGCAGGAACCACAGCGAGATGTCGAGCAAACCCAGCCCCACCACGGTAAGCCCCATCACAGCGCCTGCGCGGAAAGCTATTCTCAACCCGCTGTCCAGCGACCTGCGTGCCGCGTTGGCAGTACGCGCCGAAGCGAAAGTAGCGGTTTTCATGCCGATAAATCCTGCCAAACCGGAAAAGAAACCACCCGTGAGGAACGCAAACGGTACCCACGGATTCTGAATGCCAAACCCGTATGCCAAAACTGCAAAGAATACGGCAAGCACTATAAATACGACGAACACTACCTTGTACTGCTGACGAAGATAAGCCATCGCACCCTGCCGCACGTGCTTCGCAATTTCTTTCATGGTTTCCGTGCCTTCGCTCTCTTTCATGATGTTTTTGAAAAAGTAAAACGCAAAACCTAATGCCAGCAACGATGCCACAGGTACTATCCAAAATAATTCATTCATAATTCTAACATTTTAAATATTGGTAAATTTATAACTTAAGGTTACAAAAATAATATTTTTTATCACTACTGCCCGAATAAAATCCGGATATATTTTTATTTAACGGCTCATCAGTGTATGTCAGAAAACCCATAATAATTTGGTATGTAGATATTTCTGCATATTAATCGGCCATGAATATTTTATTGAATAAATTTTGTTCTTACGAATAAAAAAAGCGGTATTGTTAAATTTATCGCTCTAAATTAGATATTAAACAATTGATCGTCAATAGATCATTGCTATTATTTCCATAATAAATTAACAATACCTTTTTCAAAAGGGGCGTTCCTTTTTCCTAAAAGGGGCGTTCCTTTTTTCCAAAAGGGGCGTTCCTTTTTCCCGAAAGGGACATTCCTTTTTCCCGAAAGGGGCGTTCCTTTTTCCCGAAAGGGGCGTTCCTTTTTTCCAAAAGGGGCGTTCCTTTTTCCTAAAAGGGGCGTTCCTTTTTCCCAAAAGGGGCGCTCCTTTTTCCTAAAAGGGGCGTTCCTTTTTCCCAAAAGGGGCGTTCCTTTTTCCCAAAAGGGGCGCTCCTTTTTCCCAAAAGGGGCGCTCCTTTTTCTCGAAAGGGGCATTCCTTTTTTTTCAAGGTATTGTTAAATTAGTATTGCTTGTCGTTCTAAATTAGATATTAAACAGTTGATCGTCAATAGTTCATTTCTATTATTTCCATAATAAATTAACAATACCAATTTTTGAAATTATTTTTAGGGTAACGCATTGTCGAAGTCAGGAAAGAGAATCTCCCGGTCTGCACCGACATGCAGGCAGGGAGATTTCAGGAAATAGACACTGTAATCGGAAAAACAGGATGGAGTTTTTCCAAGGGGATCAGAAGGATTTTACTTCATTTTCCGCAAACTCATACGCATACGTTTTTCCCTTCACTGTGTAACGCATTACGGGGTTCCGGTTGCTTTCGTCCAGCGTAATATTGCATCCCTTCAATTCGTCGGGATAGAATACCGTTCCGACGACCGTCTCGGCCGCAGGCGCTTTCAGGGTAAGGAAAAGGCAGGGAATTGCCTGTACCGGGTCGTCTTTCACCACCCTGACGGTGTACTGCGTCTGCCGCGTCAGTTGAAAGGGCGTAGCGGAGAGAACTTGCATTTCCATTCCGGTTTCTCCGGTTTTTCCGATGAAACTAACCGTTTTCCCGTCGTCGTTCAGGGTTGCGGCCGCTACAGGATGGAACAGCACGTCGATTTTATCGCCTTTGTTGCAGGATACGCGGTCGAGTATGAGTACGATGTCGTTTTCCTTGTCGAGCGCTACGGTGCGTTTCCATCGTTTCAAGTGTTTGCCCGGATAGGCTTTCGTAGCGTCCATGATGGTATAATCATAGTCGGTCGTCGTCTCAAAGCGGTCGATTTTCCCGCCCACGCCTTCAAGCCGGGGTTGATCCTTGCGTTTGGCGATTATTTGCTCTTCGTCGTTTACATGTACCACGTTATGTCCGAGGCTGCGCACGTAAAGATAGTCGAAGCGAACGTCGTTGAAGAAAAACTGGTCATAGAAACGTTGCTCCACCTCGCCCACGATGACGTCGCTGTTACGGGTAAGGATAAACGAGCCTGCATCGAGATGTCCGTGATGCGGGTCGTCGGCCGGAGCGCACTTCACAGCCACCTGTACTCCTTTATCGAAATCCCGTCGCATGAA
>JAIRLS010000318.1 GCA_031259205.1 Bacteroidales bacterium
GGAAGTACGGCTACTGTCATTCATCCGAAAAACGCTCGCGAATATTCTCTGTCTGACTCTGTCGAACAAACTGTCAAAGAAAAACAGATTAGTCTGGAAAGCGGAAAATTTAAAATAAGGTACAGGTTGTGAACTTCCGACTGCTGAAATATATTGACCAGAGTTGTTACTGTGACGTTAGGCAGAGCATTTTTTACCCTGTCCGAACAGCAGAATCATCAAACAAAATTCGCGCTATTCTACAGCGTTGAAATATTCCGGTTCATTCTTTTTCCGAGGCGCTATGGGTCAGTGGGCTGTTCCATCCGTGTTTTGTTTCCCGCTTTCTTCCCATCCCTCTTAAAAGTCCTTTCAGGATGTTCCGCATTCTCCAAAGCGCCTTCAGACGCACGCCGTGCGTCTCTACATTCGAGGTCAGAAGAATGGTTTTTCATAGCGCCTCAATAAAAGAATCAACCAAAACTTCGTGCCTTTGTGTTTAAAAAAACCGCAAAGTCGCCGAAGCGGTATAACGGAAAATTTCATGTATTTGTATGTAATCCGAAAAAAACATTTACCTTTGCCTTCACATTATCCTGCATCAGATGAAACGAAGCGGTATTCATATAGTGATCTTTTTGTGGGCGGGTTGTACGGCGTTTGCGTCCGGCTGGGAATCCGACTCGGCGGCGTATGCGGCGTATCGTCCGGAGGGCGGGCGCGGGCCGGCAGAGGCTTTGGCCGACGCCGAAAAAGCCTTGAAAATCGCCGGGAAAGAAAACCCCGGCAAGGCGGAGATGTTCGACATTTACGAACGGCTGGCGCTGGCGGCGTACGAAACGGGCAACTACGATCTGGCAATGTCGTATTTCCTCGAAACGCTGGATTATCTCTCTTCCGTCGAAGAAGGACGGCAGGCCGTGGTGTACAACCATATCGGGAACATCGCTTTCCGGCAGGGAAAATACGATATTGCCATGGAATATTTTCCCAAAGCCCTGCAAATACGTGAAAAGATGAACGACATCGACGGGGAGGCTTCGGCCTGCCTGAACATCGGTTCGGTGCTCCAGAGGGACGGCAAATACGAACAGGCGGAGGCGCAATACAAGCGAAGCCTGTCCCTGTATGAAAAAACCGGCTACCAGCGCGGGCAGGTGGACTGTTACAATAATCTGGGCGCATTGGCCGCGGAGCTGGAACGTCCGGAAGAAGCCCTGGAATACTACCGTTTGAGCGGGGAAAAATGCCTCCCGATGAAACTGCCGGAATTGCTGGCCGACGTTTACAACAACACCGGCACTATCTATCATTACATGAACGAACCCGACAGTGCGGAACATTATTACCGGAAAGCGCTGGCGCTGTTGCAACCGCTTTCCGGAGTGCGGCAGCGCCTCGCCGAATCATACTGCTATTTCGGGCAGTTCTTTGAAGAAACCAACCGCAAAGATTCGGCCATATCCTACTACTCCAAAGCCATCGACGAAGGGCAAGCGGTGAATCTGCCCGACGTACTGCAACGGGCGCTGGAAAAACGCAGCCGGCTGCATGTCGAAAAAAAACGCTACCAGAACGCCTACGAGGATTATGTCCGCTACAAAGCCGCCTCCGACCTGCTGAACGACCCCGAGCGCACAAGGCATTTCACCGAACAGTACATGCAGTACCTCTTTGACAAGGTGCATCAGGAACAACTGTCGCGCAACCGCATACAGGGCATCTTCAACATAGCGCTGATAGTGATCCTTGTCCTCACCGGCGTGCTGCTTTTCGTGCTGTTTCGCAGCAACCGGCGAAAGGCGAGGGACAACCGGCTGCTGGCGGAACAGAAGCGGGAAATCACCGAAAGCATCGAATGTGCGGAAAATATCCAGAAAGCTACCCTGCCGGCAGCCGACTACATGAACAGGATATGGCGCGACCGCTATTTCATCTTCTACAAACCGCTCAAAACGGTCAGCGGCGACTTCTACTGGATGATGCGGAAAGGACGGTACATCGTGGTGGCCGTCGCCGACTGCACGGGACACGGCGTGCAGGGCGCTTTCGTCAGCATGCTGGGCATCTCCTCGCTGAACAAGATCATGGGCAATATCGACATACCCGACGCCGCCGGAATCCTCAACCGGCTGAGAACAGAAATAGTGCATCTGCTGAATCCCGAAGGCACCGACGGACGACGGAGGGAAGGGATGGACATCGCACTCGCCGTTATCGACGAAGAACAGCGAGAAATAGAGTTCGCAGGCGCCAATAACCCGCTCTACCTGATACGCCGGCACGAACTGCTCAAAATGGAAGCCTCGCACATGCCCGTAGGACTGCACGAACACATCGACGTATCCTTCGTGGCCACCAAAACACATTACCTGCCGGACGACATGATCTACCTCTTCTCGGACGGATTCATCGACCAGTTCGGCGAAACAGCCGGAAAAAGATACCTCTCCGGACGACTGAAAAAATTCCTGGCTTCCATCGACCACATGACCCCGGCGCAACAGGCCGACATGCTCGAACGGGAACATCTGGCTTGGAAAGGCAACCTCCAGCAAACGGACGACATCCTCGTGATGGGTATCCGCTTAACATGATATTTTTTCACAAAAAAATGCCGCCAAAGACAAACATAAATCATTCAGTTTACGTATACATGGATAAACATTTAAAAAAAAGTTTAAAATTTTAAAAATTACCTCTATGAAAGCACTTTTTATCATCAGTTGTATGACGACCGGCTGCCTCTTTTCGGCAGCGGCACAAGAAATCGGCTCTTACAGTATTTTGAGCGTGACCGGAAAAATCATCGACAAGCAAACCAGTCAGGAGTTGGTGATCGGGCAAAAAATCAACCTGCAAACCACCCTTCTTTTCGATATTGCCAGCGATGCAGTGGTGTTAAGCCCTTCAAAAGTAAAGTACAGGATCGCGTTGCCGGCGCAGCATGTGATGTCCTCCACGCTGGAAATACCCTCCCAGCAGGCCATCCGTCTGATGCCAACACGCCCCATCTTAGCGACGGGAACCAGAGGGAGCGAAAGCCTGTCCGCTGACTTCTCCATCTCCTCCCTGAAAAACTATTTCGGCGCAGACACGTTCAGCGTCATCGGCAACAGCCTGAAACTGCCCATACGGGAAGCCGACGCAAAAAAAGGCTCGCTGATTGTCCGCTATGAAAAAGACGGAATAAAAGAAATACGGCTGAAAGACTTTACACTGGACAAGGCGCAACTGATCCCCGGCGGAAGCCACATCAACGAATGTTTCATCCTGATGGACGACGGGGAACAGATGCAAACGGTAACGCAAATACGCCTCTTTTTCGTCGATGAAAACCGCTTGATGAAAGAGTTTTCCGCGCTCTTCCGCGCCCTGGAAACCGAGAAAAAAGATACGCCGGAAAACCGGAAAATACTCTCACAGTACTGTACCGACGTCTACGGATGTATCGACCGGAAAAACCTGAACAGCGCCGTCGAACGCTTCTTCCGGCAATAACCGATAAACCTTCTTACACTCACTCCTTTCATGAAAAAATTGAAATTCCTGTTGATCGCCGCGCTGCTCGCCGGCTCATACGCAGCCTGCGGGCAGGACCTCATTGTCACCGTCACGGGCGACAGCCTGCCGTGCAAAATCATCGACGTACAGCCCGAAAGCATCTATTTCCAACTCAGCACGGAAGGGCAAGTCATTTATATTGCGCGAAAAGACGTACGCACGCACAGGTATAACGTGCGACCGCAGCAACCGGCGGAGCCGAAGCCAACCGCCACGCAGAGGCCGGAGCAGGCGCCAAGACCGAAACCGGAACCGGTACAAAAAACAAAACCGGAGCCGGTACAAAAACCGAAACCGGCAACCACATCAAAGCCGGCGCCGGAGCCAAAACTCCAACCGGACAGGGACAGGCGCTCTTACGGCAACGGCTATCTGGCGATTAACGCGGGAGCCGCCTCCTTCGGCTCCATCCTGCTGGGCGAGGATATGAAAATGAATGTAGACGGCCCGCCGCTCAACCTCGGTATAGACGGCGGATGCTTCTTCGGTCAGGGGCAGTTGGGCGTGGGACTCAAAGTAAACCTCTCCGACTGCAACGTCATCATCAAACTCTATAACTATGATTTTATCACCTTCCACGACAGGGTCATCTATGCCGGGCCTTCCTTCTACGGCAGAATCGGAAGGGGCGTGGCGGCCTTTATCTTCGACGCAAGCGTGGGAGGACTGTCATGGAAAATGTCGGAGTTCAAACTGCTGGACCCTAACGACGAAAGCCTTACCAGCTACGAGGAATATGACGACTCCTCCGGCGTAACGGTGGCCGGCTGTCTGAGCGCAGGCCTCAATGTCATGTTCTCGCCGCATGTCGGCATGAACCTCAAGATGCAAAGCCTCATCGCAAAAGCCAAAGACGGGGAATTTACGCGGAAGATCACCAACTTCGGCGGGTCGCTGGGACTTAGTTTCAGGTTTTAAATGAATGAGTATGAAAAAATGTCCCGACCATAACCGGCGCCGGCCACTCTTCAACGCTGACAGGACTGTTACACGACTAACGGCAGCATTTCCAAAATCTTTTTGGACTGTTGCACGACCGGCGGCAGCATTTCCAAAATCTTTTTGGACTGTCGCACGACCTGCGGCAACATTTCCCGAATCGGGACGAACTGCCGCACGGCTGCGGCAACATTTCCCGAATCGGGACGAACTGTCGCACGACCTGCGACAACATTTCCCGAGTCGGGACGAACTGTCGCACGACTTGCGACAACTTTTCCCGAATCGGGACGAACTGTCGCACGACCTGCGGCAACATTTCCCAAGTTGGGACGAACTGCCGCACGACCTGCGGCAACATTTCCCAAGTTGGGAGACCCCACATAGCAACAAAAATGCAAGTTCCAATTCAAAAGCCTGTATGTAAAAAACGCTTCCGCAAAAGAGGCGGTTTTTAAATTAAAAAAAAATCAATGCCGACAGCAGCTACGCAAACTGTCAGGTTACCAGCCTGTCAAATCGCCGTCCAACTCCCGACTGTTGATAACCTGATGACAAAAAATTTGCTGATCAGGGATAATATGAGTACCTTCGCCCTGTTTTTTAAAAGTAGAGATAATGAATGACCATGCAGTGAATCACACTGAAAACGAATATTCGGCAAGTAATATTCAGGTATTGGAAGGACTGGAGGCTGTTCGCAAGCGTCCGGCGATGTATATCGGCGATGTGAGCGTGAAAGGCCTGCACCATCTGGTGTACGAGGTAGTGGACAACTCTATCGACGAAGCCCTTGCCGGATACTGCTCGCATATTGAAGTCTTCATCAATGAAGACGGCTCCATCACCGTAACGGACGACGGTCGGGGCATCCCCGTCGATTTTCACGAAAAGGAACAGAAATCGGCGCTTGAGGTGGTACTTACGATTCTCCATGCAGGCGGGAAATTTGACCACAGTTCGTACAAAGTATCGGGCGGATTGCACGGAGTAGGCGTTTCGTGCGTCAATGCGCTGTCCACTTATCTCAAAGCCGAGATTCACCGCGACGGCAAGATCTACGTGCAGGAATACTCCGTCGGGAAACCTTTGGGCGATATTCGCGTAGTCGGCGAAACGAGCCGTACCGGAACCATCATCACTTTCCACCCCGACCCCACCATTTTCACCACCATAGAATACAATTTCGAAACGCTGGAAGCAAGGTTAAGGGAATTGGCTTACCTGAACAAAGGCATCCGGCTGTCGCTGACAGACCTGCGTGCGCCGGTGGAGATCACCGGAGAAAATGGGAAAACCGACCAGCAACACCGCCGCTCCGATTTTTTTTCGGAAAAAGGACTGATGGAATTTATCCAGTTTTTGGACGCCAACCGCGAAAAACTGATCGAAAATGTGATCAGCATCGAATCGGAAAAAGGCGGGGTACCGGTAGAAATCGCCATGCAGTACAACACTTCATTTTCCGAAAACGTACACTCTTACGTCAATAATATCAACACAATAGAAGGCGGAACACATTTGGCGGGATTCCGGCTGGGACTGACGCGCACGCTGAAAAACTATGCCGAGAAAATGGGCATGTTGTCGAAACTGAAATTCGACATCAGCGGCGACGACTTCCGCGAAGGGCTGACCGCCATTATCTCCGTAAAGGTAAAAGAGCCGCAATTCGAAGGTCAAACCAAAACCAAACTGGGCAACTCGGAAGTATCTGCTTCCGTAAGTCAGGCGGTTAGCGAGGCTTTAGGCAATTATCTGGAAGAAAATCCCCGCGACGCCAAGACGATTGTAGACAAAGTAATTCTGGCGGCTACGGCGCGTCACGCAGCCCGCAAAGCCCGCGAACAGGTACAGCGGAAAAATGTGATGTCGGGAGCCGGTTTGCCGGGAAAATTAGCAGACTGCGCCGATAAAGACCCCAGCAGATGCGAAATCTACCTCGTAGAGGGTGATTCGGCAGGCGGAAGCGCCAAACAGGGGCGCGACCGCTCCTTTCAGGCCATCCTCCCGTTAAGAGGGAAAATCCTGAATGTGGAAAAAGCCATGGAACACAAAATCTACGACAGTACCGAAATCAGCAATATATTCACCGCCCTCGGCGTAACCATCGGCACCGAAGAAGACAGCAAAGCGCTGAACCTTGCTAAACTGCGCTATTACAAAATTATCATCATGACCGACGCCGATGTGGATGGAAGCCACATCTCAACCCTGATCATGACCTTCTTCTTCCGCTACATGAACGACCTGATTAAAAACGGACATCTGTATATCGCTACTCCCCCGCTGTATCTGGTCAAAAAAAACAGGCAGCAAATCTATTGCTGGACGGAAGAACAGCGCCTTGCCGCCATCGAAGAACTGGGCAAAGGCAAAGACAGCAAAGTCGACATACAGCGTTACAAAGGCCTGGGCGAAATGAATCCCGAACAACTCTGGGACACCACCATGAATCCCGTCAATCGCACATTGCGTCGGGTAACCATCGAAAGCGCCGCCGAAGCAGACCGCATTTTCTCCATGCTGATGGGCGACGATGTGCCACCCCGCCGGGAATTTATCGAACACCATGCCAAATACGCAAGAATAGACGCATGAAAAAAGAAAATCATTAATCACTGCACCACCATAAATTATATCGGAATGGAAGAAAAAAAAAGTAATCAAATCAATATCGAACTGAAAGACGAAATAGCACAGGGTATATATTCGAACTTGGCCGTTATTACCCATTCGTCATCCGAATTTGTGCTCGATTTCGTCCGGATAATGCCGGGAATTCCCAAAGCGGACGTCAAATCACGCATCATTCTGACGCCGGAACATGCCAAACGGTTATTGATGGCGCTGGGAGAAAACATCAACAAATACGAAGCCAAGCACGGAATGGTGAAAGTAGACGACAGAGGCTCGACCATAGGCCCGTTCGGATATAACTGATCATTCGTTGTTTTAACCGTTTTGAAAATAGAACGTACCATGAAAATGAACCGTTTCAAATTATGCCTGACGATTCTGTGGCTGGTTTCGCTGCCGGTTTTTGCCGGAATAACGCATGGACCCTACCTGCAAGCGGTGGGCGAAAATGAAGCCACTATCGTCTGGACAACGGAAACCCCTTGCGTTTCGTGGGTAGAGGTAGCTCCTGCCGGCGACGAAAGTTTCTATGCCGTCGAACGACCGCAATTCTACCAGACCCGCGACGGAAACCGCGTAATAGGAAAACTGCACAAGATTACGCTGACAGGCCTTGCTAAAGGCACCGAATACCGATACCGGATATTCTCGAAAGAAGTACTGAAATATCATGGACAACACAACGTTTTGTACGGTAATGTTTTTTCTTCCAAAGTCTATAACCGGAATCCGCTCCGTTTCACCACATTGGACAGGGAAAAGAAAAACATTTCCTTCGTAATGCTCAACGATATACACGGGCGGGTTGACGATTTAAAAGCGCTTTGCAACCGTGTTCGCTACGGAAAAACAGACTTGATGATTTTCAACGGTGACATGGTAGACCACATGGTCGATGAAACGAATTTTTTTGCCGGATTTATGGATGAATCCGTCAACATGTTTGCCGGAGAAGTACCTGTTTTTTATGCGAGGGGCAACCACGAAACACGCGGCGCTTTCAACATGTCTTTCTCCGACTATTTTCCTTCTCATACGGGAAAACTCTACTATTCGTTCCGTCAAGGACCGGTGCATTTTATCGTGCTTGATTCGGGTGAAGACAAACCCGACTCGGATATCGAATATTCAGGCTTGGCACAATTCGACGCCTATCGTTCGGAACAATGCGAATGGCTGAAAAAAGACCTGCAAAGCGAATCGTTCCGGACAGCCCTCTATCGCGTGGTGATAGTACACATTCCACCTTTCGGCGACTGGCACGGCACGATAGAAGTCCGCGAAAAATTTCTTCCGATGCTGAATCAGGCAGGCATCACCGCCATGCTGTGCGGACACCTGCACCGATACATATATCTTGAACCTGATCGCCTGACATACGACTATCCCATCTTAATCAATGCCCACAACACCTCTCTCGAAATTCATGCCGACGCCGACAAGATGACAGTTAAACGCTATGATACAAGCGGGAAAGAACTGCATTCCTACATCTATCCCAAGGAAAACCGATAACCGGCGCATAGCTTCCGGCCATCTTTGAAACGAAGAGGAACCTAACTTGGCGCGGATGTTTACGAAACTTGCCTGTAACCGGATGTATGCTTCGACGACATTTCGCGGTTAATTCTTTTTTTGAGGTGCTATTGGTCAATGGACTGTTCCATCCATGTTTTATTTCCCGCTTTCTTCCCATCCATCTTAAAAGTCCTGACGGGACTTGATTTTCATAACCGCCGGTCGCTGACCGGCGGAAAGGAAGCCTCCCGCAGCAGTGCGGCTGCCTGAATTGAAAATTCAGGCAGAAGAAGCTATGGAGAGGCTTCCGCAGGTCGTTGACCTGCGGTTATGAAAGT
>JAIRLS010000278.1 GCA_031259205.1 Bacteroidales bacterium
ATCATTTCTTTACTGCGAGAATACGACTTGAAATCAAAAGGGATAGGCAATTCTTCCACTCCCGACGGCGATTTGATGCGGGAAATGATATACAAAATCATGCATTGAGACGTTTAGAATGCCGCAAAATAAGGGAATACGGCAAAGACAAACAGCGTTCCCGCCCGGACTATAATGACGCAAATTTACTTCTCGCGACGCAAAATTGTTTCACGAGGTTTTTTTACTTTGTGTTCCTTCTGCGACTTTGTGGTTTTTTTAACCGCAGAGGGCGCAGGAGAACAATATCAATAGAAAAAGGCATGCCCTGACGGGAAATGCACAAAACTTCAGCGCGTACAGTATAATTATTTTTGATACTGTACAAAAAATTTAATTTCTTACAGGGGATTTTGTCTTACATCTCCTCTGATTTAATTATTTTGTAAAAACAAAATAAATCATTATTTTTGTGCTGCAATTATATCAAGATGAATTACATTAAACAGGTAAAATTATCGTTTTGTTTGGGAGTGGTAGCTGTTTCGGCGGCAGGTCAGGGCTTTCCCGACCGGTTGCAGTGCGAACACCTGAACAGCCCGCTGGGAATTGACAACCCCTCGCCGCGTCTGTCGTGGATCATGAACGACAGCCGGCCGGGAGCTGTCCAAAAAGCGTATCGAATCCTTGTAGGTACCGACTCTGCCGACGTAGCGCGGGGGAAAGCCGACATGTGGGACGGCCGCAAAACGGTTTCAGACAAGATGCTCTCCAGCTATCTGGGATCGTTACTGATGCCTTTCTCCAAATATTACTGGAGCGTACACATCTGGGATCAGTACGATCGCGAAACGGCCTCCGAAGTAGCGTCATTCGAAACAGGACTGATGGAACCCGGCCAGTGGCAAGGCGCATGGATCAGCGACCGGCACGACGTCCATTACAAACCGGCGCCTTACTTCCGCAAAACTTTTACCGTCAAACGGAAAATAAAATCCGCACGGGCGTATATCGCCGCAGGAGGGTTGTACGAACTCTACCTTAACGGGGAAAAAGTAGGCGACCACAGGCTGGATCCCGCATTTACCCGTTTCGACCGACGAAATATCTACGTAGCCCACGACGTTACACGGTATTTACAGCAAGGCGACAACGCTGCGGGCGTTCTGCTGGGCAACGGCTGGTACAACCATCAGTCCGTCGCCACGTGGAACTTCGACCGTGCACCGTGGAGAGCGCGGCCGGCCTTCTGCCTCGACCTGCGCATCACCTATGACGACGGCGAAACGGAAGTCGTCGGTACGGGCGCCGACTGGAAAACCTCCGGCGGATCGCTCGTCTTTAACAGCATCTACACCGGCGAACACTACGACGCCCGCCTCGAACAGCACGGATGGAACACGCCCCTGTTCGACGACGCCAAATGGGAAAACGCAACGCTGAGGGCTGCCCCTTCGATGAACATCGTATCGCAACAACTGTACCCCATCCGCAATGTAGAAAAAATACAGCCCGTAACCTTCGCAAAATTGAACGACACCACCTACCTTTATGATTTCGGCAAAAACATCGCCGGCGTAACCGAATTTCGCATGGAAGGAAAAGCCGGCACCCGCATCCGCATCAAACATGCCGAAAAAACCGACGCCAACGGATTTGCCGACCAGTCCAATATCAACGTCTATTACTACCCGCCCGATGAAACAGACCCTTTCCAAACGGACGTCTATATCCTGAGCGGAAAAGGCGAGGACGTCTTTATGCCCAAATTTAACTATAAAGGATTTCGCTACGTGGAACTAACCTCGCCCATTGCCCCAAAACACGGCCAGCTCGTCGCCTTTTTCATGTACAGCGACGTACCTGCCGTCGGATCCCTGCAATCATCCCATCCGCTGATCGGCAAAATCTGGCAGGCAACCAACAATTCCTACCTCTCCAACCTGATGGGATACCCTACGGACTGCCCCCAGCGCGAAAAAAACGGATGGACGGGCGACGGACATCTGGCCATCGAAACAGCGCTGTATAATTTCGACGCGCTGACAGTGTATGAAAAATGGCTGGCAGACCACCGCGACGAACAGCAACCCAACGGCGTACTGCCCGACATCATCCCTACCGGCGGATGGGGCTACGGAACACATAACGGAGTGGACTGGACCAGCACTATCGCCATTATTCCATGGGAGTTATACCTCTTCTACGGCGACGACAAGCCGCTGGAAGACTGCTACGAAAACATCAAACGCTACGTGGATTACATCAAGCGCAGAAGCCCCGACGGCCTCACTTCGTGGGCGCGTGGCGACTGGGTTCCCGTGAAATCCAAATCTTCGCTCGAACTGACCTCCTCCTGCTATTACTATGCGGATGCGCTTATTCTGGCAAAAACTGCCGGCATCTTCGAAATACAGGAGGATCACGACCAATACATGGCTTTGGCGCAAAAAATCAAAGACGCCATCAATAACAAATACCTCAACAGGGAAACCGGCATATATGCGTCCGGCACACAAACAGAACTTGCCGTACCGCTGATGTGGGGCGTCGTTCCTGAAGAACTGAAAGAAAAAGTAGCACAAAATCTGGCAAAAGCCGTGAAAAACGAAAATTTCCATCCGGATGTGGGCGTTCTCGGGTGCAAAGCCCTCCTCAATGCCTTAAGCGAAAACGGACAAGCTGAAACCGCCTACCTGCTGGCCACACAAAACACCTTTCCCTCATGGGGATGGTGGATCGAAAACAACGCCACCACCCTCTACGAAAACTGGGACATCAACGCCACACACGATATTTCGCTCAACCATATTATGTTCGGCGAGATAGGCGCATGGTTTTATAAAGGACTGGCAGGCATCTATCCGGACGAAACAGCCCCGGGATTTGCCAATATCCAACTGAAACCGCAGTTTGTAAACAATCTGCAAGACTTCTCGGCCACCTTCCGTTCGGTGCGCGGCATCATCGAATCCAAATGGCAACGGGAAAAAGACCGGATCCGCTACACAATCGTCATTCCCGCCAACGCCACCGCCGACCTGTATCTTCCTCCCCACCTCCGGGTGGTAAACGCCACCGTGAACAATGAACCTGTGCGGCTGAAAAAAATAGCCGACGCCAATGAGTACCCTTTGCAAGCAGGCAACTACGTAATGGAACTGGCGGCAAACTGAAAAAAGCGCCTTTCAAATTGCCGCAAAAACATTTTTCATGCGCCTGCTTCCGCAGATAAAGGAAGACGAAATGACCTGCTACCGGATGATTCGATAAAAATTGCGCATAAAATTTGGTTTATAGCGGTAAATATCTGTTATCTTTACCGTTGATGAAATGTTTACGGAACAGTAAAAATGAAGATGATGAGTACGCAAGGATAAAAGGAAATACTTTCAAGGTTATACATGTAATAGTTAACCCACATTGCAGTTTATGAGGAATTAATATTCATATATTCAGTGGGATAATTTTTTTCGAAGAGAGATTTGTGTACTACATATTTTTTCATTTTAAAAGGATAATATTTGGTTAATTCTTTTTTTGAGGCGCTATGAAAAACAATTCTTCTGACCTCCACTATAGCGCGAATGTAGAGACGCACGGCGTGCGTCTGAATGTAGAGACGCATGGCGTGCGTCTAAATCCGCTTTGGAGAAGCGGAACGTCCTGAAAGGACGTAACTTTCATAACCGCAGGTCAACGACCTGCGGAAGCCTCTCCATAGCTTCTTCTGCCTGAACCGTAAGCTCGACGCAGTCAAAGGCAGGACAAGTACTGCCTTTGACTGCGTCGATTTTCAATTCAGGCAGCCGCACTGCTGCAGGAGGCCTCCTTTCCGCCGGTCAGTGACCGGCGGTTATGAAAATCAAGTCCTTTCAGGGCTTTTAAAAGGGATGGGAAGAAAGCGGGAAACAAAACACGGATGAAACAGTCCACTGACCCATAGCGCCTCAATAAAAGAATGAACCAAATTTTCAAGTTTGTCGGTCAGTAGTGAAAAAATTTGGTCATTACATACTATACCATCAATAATTACCGATTCCTCATTCAAAGAGGCTTCTTTTCGCTCTATATAATAGTGCATTTTGTTTTCTTCATTCAGAATATATTTTTTTTCTTCGTCTGACAGTAACCTTTTTTCCAATCGTCTTTCCTTGATGGATTGTATTTGTGTTGGTAAAATATAACGCATTTCGTAATAGTGCGACTCGTCCGTATCGCCTGTTTTACCAACATTATTGGTGTAATAGATATACTCAATAAGTTGATCTTCCTTGCCTTGTGGGGCGCCAATGATTACGCACACCGGCGTTAGTAACGAACGATACCGGTTACAGGTATATACATAATCGGGATATTCGGGACGGAACTGCTTGATTTTGTCAGAAAACCCCTGCCTGAACTGAAATACATTTTCTATTCCGAACTGAACGCCACGAATGTAACCGCAGTAATCCACACGGCGAATAAATCCGGCATCTTTCCATGTACCCCACTGTACATTGCCACTGTGAAAAGTAAATTTATAATTGTCTTCATTAATTGTTCTTTCCCTCACTGCCAAAAAATGATTGTCGTAAGGAAAAATGCCGTCATATATATTCAATTGCACAGAATCGAGAATTGCTTCGGGAAAATACGACCTTTTTAATCCTAATAAACCATTATTTTTTTCAATTAAATAAAAATAGGTGGCTCTTATGTCAATATATTGATAATTAGCAGTTTTTGACTTACCCCAACAACTGATTTTTACATCATAGTCATAATTGTTACCAAGCATTTTCTCAGGCAGAAATAAATGATAAGGGCTTTCCCACAAACCATCCTGACGGTATATATCCTCATATGACAAAAGGGGATTTTTTAACATACGAAAATAAATCCAATCCGTAAAAAATGCAGAAGGTAATTCTATTTTGACTCCCAACGGCACCTCCTGACTGTTTGCCATCAATGAAATAACTGATAATACAAATAATAATATTTTCCTGTTCATTTTATCTATAATATTTTTAAAACTTAATATAAAGTTTGGTCCTTACATATTTTGGCGTGTTCTGGATTATGCCATTCGTGTCCTGCCCCGCAACTGCATCCTTGGTTAGAGGTTGCAGACGTAGCTGTTGTTAATAATTCGTCAGCAAAATCTAAACCGTACTCACTTTTTCGTTCCTTAATCAGATACCATTTGAATTTTTTAAATCTCTCAGAATACGTCCACCAATGGTGCAATAATTCGAGCACTGCTAAACGAATGAATTCATCTTCAGAAATATACTTCTTATCATGACCATTATTCAAATTAATATAAACATAAATCCTTTTGCCATTGATATGCATGGTATATCCATTTCCCATACATGATTACCACGATTGACTTCCAAACCTCGCAGTAAATAGGGGTACACTGTATTGGTTGGCGCTTGAATTGTCGTTTTGAGTTTAGGATAAATCGTATCTATTACCATTAATTTCATCAGTCTTATTATCAATTTCTTGCCAACTTCAAAACCATATTCGCGAAGGGCTACCTGTACCGGCGAAATCCATAAAATGGATAATTCAAATGGATTTTATCTATAGCTTGCATTATTTGCAAGTTCCTCGTACTTTCTGTTGCCGGAACATAGTAATATCCCGAATGACTTATTCCTAACAAACTAACTTCCAGTTCGTAACGAGAACTCAATTCACTCAAACTTGACTGTTCTTTTATGGCTTCTACCGCCACTTTCGCCTTAAAGGCATTCGTAAATTTTCGCTTACTTTTCATTCTGCAAATTTATACTTTTTTGTCTTTATTTGCTATCCGAAAATTAGGGTACATTATAGAAAAGAAAAAAGAAATTCGAAAAATGAAGATCGTAAAGTGTACAACATGACAAATTTTTTATAGATTTGCAGCGTGAAACCCTAAAACGAATGAAGCAGGTAAATAAAAAAATACCGTTGATTCTTCTGCTGTTGTGCGGGCAGTGGAGTGGAGCAATATTGTACGGGCAGTTTTACAACGGACATCAGATGACGTTCGGTAAAAACAGGGTGCAGTATAATGATTTCTACTGGTCGTACTATCGCTTTGAGCGTTTTGACGCCTATTTCACGCAGGAAGGAAACGAGTTGGCGCTCTACGCCGAGTCGGTGGCCACTCCCGAACTGAACCGCATCGAAGGTATTTTCGATTATGACATCGAGAAACGCATCATTTTCATTATCTACAATAAACTGACGGATTTCAGGCAAGGTAACATCGGCCTGATTACCGGCGTCGACGAATACAACACCGGCGGTGTAACCCGCATTGTCGACAACAAAGTGTTCCTTTACTTTGACGGCAACCACGAAACTTTCAAGAAACAGATACGGGCTTCCATTGCCGAAATCGTCCTCAATGAAATGCTTTACGGGAGCGCCCTGCGCACCAACATGACACGCTCGGCCACCATCAACATGCCGGAATGGTTTGACCGGGGACTGATCTCCTACATCTCCGAACCATGGAGCGTAGAAATGGACGACCGTATCAAAACCGGACTCGCCACCGGCACCTACAAAAAATTTACCCGACTCTCCGGCGAAGACGCCAAATGGGCAGGACACTCCTTTTGGCGGTTCATCGAAAAAGAATACGGCATCGCCGTGCTGTCCAACATCGTTTACATTACGCGACTCAATAAAAATGTCAAAACCGCCTTTATGTCGGTGCTGGGCGATAACCTGAAAGGCCTCAGCAAAGCATGGTACGGCTATTACAGTGCGCTGTATGCGGAAGAAGACCAACACCCGCACAAAGACTCGGCACGGATAGTGAAAAGACCCCGTAAATACAGGATCTATTCGGAAATGAAAATAAGCCCCGACGGACGGCGCCTGGCCTACGCAACCAACGACATGGGCCAGTACCGGATATGGCTGCACGACCTCGAAACAGGCAGGAAAAAACGCATTTTCAAACGGGAACACAAGCTGGAACAGATACAGGATTATTCCTATCCCGTACTGGCCTGGCATCCGTCGGGCAACATCCTCCTGTTCATCTACGAAGAAAAAGGAGGCCTGAAAATGACTTTTTACGACGCCCAACTCAAAGAAACCCAAACCCGCAACCTGCTGTATTTTGAAAAAATCCTCTCGGTTGACTTTTCGCCCGACGGCGGAAAAATTGTGATGGCCGCCTCCCGTTTCGGACGGTCGGACATCTTCGTCCACACTTTTGCATCGTCCACCAACGAGGCCATCACCGACGACCTTGCCGATGATTCCAACCCCAAATTCATCCAAAACGGCACGAAAATCATCTTCAGCTCCACCCGCACCGACGATTCGATACGTCACGAAGGCACCGTCGCACGGAAACAGTCGCCTTTCAAAAATCTCTTCATATACGATTATGCCCGCAATGACAAGCAGTTGATACCCCTTGCCGAATATCCCTACGACAATCAAACCGAGCCGGTGGAGACAGAGTTGAACCGCTATGCCTTCCTGAGCGACAAAAACGGCGTCCTCAACCGTTACATGATGACCTTCGACAGCGTGATCAACTATATCGACACAGCCGTCCACTACCGTTATACCACCCGGTCGCACCCCATCTCGAACTACTCGCGCAGCATCCTCAACCATGATGTGAACGCCGGCAACCGACGAACAGTATCCCTCTTCCGGGGGAAAAACCGCTTCAATGCCTACAGCGACCCCCTCTCCACAGACACGTTGCAACCGCTCCCGCCCACCGCCTTTCGCCGGGAATTTGAACGCAAACAGAGGGAGGCCGACAGCCTGGACTATATCGCGCAAAACGCCATACCGGCCATCATGCTGGACGACGGTAACATCCTCACCCCCGAAGGAGACACCATTCGCTTCGACCCCGACAAAGTAGACATTTACCGCTATGTTTTTGAAGTGGAAAAACTGAACTTCTACCAAAACGAATTTGAACTGACGGACTTTACGCTGCTCGACGACTCCATCAAACGGCAACGCAACCAAATACGCATATACGAACCGGTCTTTTATCCCAGCTATCTGGTTTCACAGGTAGATTTCAGTTTTCTGGAAACATCCTATCAGGCATATAACGGAGGGGCAGTGTACTACAATCCCGGATTCAACATGCTGTTCAAGTTGGGAACAACCGATCTGTTTGAAGATTACAAAATCATCGGAGGCGTCCGTTTCGGCCTCGATTTTTCCAGCAACGAGTATCTGCTGAGTTTTGAAAACCTGAAGAAAAGGCTCGACAGGCAAATTATTTTCCATCGCCAAGCGTATGAAAACTATGCCGTAGACGAATCCAACATTTATTATCCGCTGAAAACCCACACCCACGAACTGTTTTATTCGCTCCGTTACCCGTTTACGCAAACCTCCGCAGTGAAAAGCACGGTTTCCTTCCGCGACGACCGCACGGTCTTCCTTGCCGACAACAGCAACCCGGCAAGCCTCACCATCCCCAACGAACACAGGATATGGGCAGGGGTAAAATTAGAACTGATTTTCGACAACACCCGCAAGATAGGCATTAATATTCCAAGCGGATTGCGTTACAAGGTGTTCGGCGAAGCCTACTGGGAAGTCAATAACAATATGTCCGACCTGTATGTGTTGGGCGCTGACTTCCGCTATTATCAGGTTATTCACCGCAACCTCATTTGGGCGGCAAGGTTTGCAGGCAGTTCCTCCTTCGGACACAGCCGGCTGCTCTACTATTTGGGAAGTCTGGACAACTGGATCAACTGGTTCGGCAAGCATCCGACCTTTGACAACACGGTGAGGGTGGATCAACAGGAAAATTACGCCTACCAGACGCTGGCCACCAATATGCGGGGGTTTGTGCAAAACATCCGCAACGGCAACAATTTTGCGCTCATCAACAATGAACTTCGCTGGCCCTTTGTGCAATACCTCTCCAACTATCCCCTGTCCGGCTTCTGGTCGAGTTTGCAACTGGTCGGCTTTTTCGACATGGGGACGGCCTGGTCGGGCGTGTCGCCTTTTCGCAAGACCAGCGCCTACGATCAGGAATATGTCAGCAACACGTCGGTTACCGTTACCATCGACACAGGACGCAAGCCCATCGTCTACGGCTACGGTTGCGGACTGCGAATGCAACTGCTGGGATACTTCCTGCGTTTCGACTATGCGTGGGGCATAGAAAACAGGGTGATACTGCCCGGTATCTTTTATTTCTCAATGAATCTGGATTTTTAAACATGTTGAAAAAAATCTTCTCTTATAACGTCAACGGATTGCGTGCCGCCATGAACAAAGGATTCGACGCATGGCTGGAAGAAACGCAGCCGGACGTCCTCTGCCTGCAAGAAACTAAAATGCAACCCGAACAAATGGACTTTTCGGCGTTCGACCGCTTAGGCTACCGGCATTATTGGTTTTCCGCCCAAAAAAAAGGTTACAGCGGAGTGGGCATCCTCACCAAAATCAAACCCGACAAAGTCGTTTACGGCATGGGAACGGAAAAATACGATACGGAAGGAAGGATGATCCGCGCCGATTACGGCGACGTGAGCGTTATCTCCGCCTATATCCCTTCCGGCACTTCGGGAGCGGAACGGCAGGCCTTCAAAATGGTTTTTCTGGACGACTTCCTGCGCTACCTCAACGAACTCCGTAAAGAACGTCCCCGCCTGATCATCGCAGGCGATTACAACATCGCCCACACGGACGCCGACATCAATTTTCCGCGCAAACACGATAAAATGTCGGGATTCCTGCCCGAAGAGCGCGAATGGTTCACCCGCTTCCTCGCCGAAGGTTATGTGGATACTTTCCGTCTGTTCCACAGCGAACCCAACCGCTACAGTTGGTGGAGCTACCGTTCGCAGGCAAGGGCAAAAGACCTCGGATGGCGCATCGACTACCACATCGCCACTGCCGATCTGCAAGACAGGATCCGCGACGCCGGCATCCTGCAAAGCGCCGAACATTCGGATCACTGTCCGGTAACAACGGTAGTGGAGTTTATGTAACCGTTCTTACTGGTGGGTGACTTTTTCGAGTTTTTTGATGATGGAAAAAATAAAGACGGCGGAAAGCAGGCAAAGTACGATCAACACACTCCAAATCATCCAGAGCGGCATGCCTGATCCCCAAATCTTGGCTATCACTTTGGTAAGATAATTACCCACAGCGGTGGCGACAAACCATCCGCCCATCATCAAGCCTTTGTATTGCGGCGGCGCCACTTTCGACACGAAGGAAATCCCCATCGGGCTTAACAGCAATTCGGCAAAAGTGAGTACCAGATAAGTGCTGATAAGCCAATCGGGTGAAACCTGCGTATCGCTCACGCCGCCCATGGCTTTCAAGTCGCAGGGGCTGGCAAGGTCTTGCGATGCACAGGCAAGAATCACGAAACCAAAGGCGGCAATGATCATTCCCATACCGATTTTGCGAGGCGTGGAAGGCTCTTTCTTCTTTTTTGCCAACATGCCGAACATGGCTATCGAAACCGGCGTGAGCACTACCACGAAGAAAGGATTGAACTGTTGGAATATCTGCGGTGCGATGTCAATGCTTTCGGGCATACCGGCATACCGGACAATAATGCCTGCCGCAGCCGCAACAAGTACGCTGCCCGAAAGCAGCTTCGCCCGCCGTGTTGCCGAGTGGAACAGCCCGAAACCTCCATAAACGGCAATGGTTATCAACACAAGATTGAAAATATCGAAACCAAACCGGGTAATCCCTTCGGAAGAACTTGACGTGTAATCGCGTGCAAAGAAAGTCATTGTCAATCCGTTTTGGTGAAAGGACATCCAAAAGAAAATGACCACGAAAAAAACAAGAACCAGCGCTACAATCCGCGATCGGGTCTGCGAAGGAGTAAGTACGGCGGTACTGTTGTCCATGCCGGACAGCTTTTTCTTCCATTGCTTGACACTGACGTCGGCATGTTTGTATGTCCTTCTGAAAATCACATAAATAAGCATGGAGGCGATGAGAGAGATGCAGGCTACTCCGAATCCGTAGTTGTAGGCGCCCGAAAGCGATTCGATATAATTTTGCGAAAAGGCGCCCAAATCGTTCAATGCCGCTCCCTGTCCTGCGGCAAGCTGTTGTAGCCGTTCGACGGCTTCCGGCGTAATGGTTCCGTCGAGATACTGATGTGCAAGCGACGGTATTTGCGCATGATAGGAGAAATGATCCTTGTCAAGAAAGTAATTGGTTACTTTGGTGGCGGCAGTCGGCGCAAACATGGCGCCGATATTGATGGCCATGTAAAAGAGGCTGAAAGCGTTGTCGCGCTTGTCTTTGTGCTCCGGAGCGTCGTAAAGGTTGCCGACCAGTACTTGCAGATTGCCCTTGAACAGCCCCGTTCCCACAGAAATCAGGAACAACGAGGCATACATGGCATACAACGCCACCGATGAACTCACCGGCACGGTCAAAAACAGATAGCCCGTAAACATTACCGCAATACCGATGGTTACCATTTTGCCGTATCCCCAGCGGTCAGCGAGAATACCGCCTACAAAAGGCATGAAATAAACCATGGCAAGAAAAATACCATAGATATCGCCTGCCTGATCTTCGTCGAAACCGAATTTCGCCTGCAAGAACAGCACAAAAATAGCCAGCATGGTGTAATAGCCGAAACGTTCGCCCGTATTCGCTAACGATAGAGCATATAACCCTTTGGGATGACCTTTGAACATAAGTTTGATGTGAAGTGATGATTTCTTATCCTTGCGATTTTATTTTTTCCCCTGATTGGCTACCGCGTTCATTTTCCGGGCTATTTCGTTGGGGTCACCCAGAAAATAATCTTTCAGCAGCCGTCCGCTTTTGTCAAATTCAAATACATAAGGAACTGCTGTGGGCAGGTTTAACTTGACAATGTCGGAGTCGGAGATGCCTTTCAGGTATTTGATGATGCCGCGAAGACTGTTGCCGTGTGCTGCGACAATGATCTGGTCGTATTTTTTCAGCGCGGGGAAAATGTTCAGTTGCCAATAGGGGACGGCGCGGTTTACCGTATCAAGGAGCGCTTCCGTCAGCGGCAGTTCATAGTCGTACAACTCGTCATAGCGGCTGTCGCGGCGCGGGCTGCGAGGCTCGTCTACCTCCAGAGCATTGGGAGCAATATCGTAGCTGCGACGCCATACCAGCACTTGTTCTTCGCCGTATTTGGCGGCTGTTTCCGATTTGTTCAACCCCTGTAATGCACCGTAATGCTTTTCGTTCAGACGCCATGACTTTTCCACCGGTATCCAGTCCAAATCCATCACGTCAAGCACTTGATTAAGGGTTTTGACGGCGCGTTTCAGATAGGATGTATATGCTTTTTGAAATACATATCCGTTTTCCTTGAGCGTCCTGCCTGCCAATTTTGCCTCTTCGATACCGGTTTCCGACAAATCGACGTCTGTCCAGCCCGTAAATCTGTTTTCTTTATTCCATGTACTCTCTCCATGCCGGAGTAAAACGACTTTTTTCATTTAATTAATTGATTTAGTAAAATTTAACGATTCCTTAACAAGTTCCAAATATACAAAAAAAAATAATTCTACTTCACGCGAACTAAAATTGGTAAGTCTTTTTTTGAGGCGTTATTGGTCAGTGGACTGTTCCATCCGTGTTTTGTTTCCCGCTTTCTTCCCCATCCCTCTTAAAAGTCCTGTAAGAGGATTCATAAAAGGAGCTGGATGCCCTGACGGGCAACACTCACATCGACGGATGCTCTTTTCTATTGACAGGTATGCCCTGACGGGCAATGTACAAAACAATAGCGCGGACTTCCGTCCTTGCGAACGGAGCGAAGCAATCCGTATGATTCCCCGATGGAGAATTATATCAATAGAAGTGGACGGGTTGCAGACGACCGTCGGGAAGGTTTCGACAATGTCGACGGATTGCAGACGACCGTCGGGAAGGTTTTGACAATGTGGACAAGTTGCGGACGACCGTCGGGAAGGTTTCCACAATGTGGACGGGTTGCAGATGACCGTCGGGAAGGTTTCCACAATGTGGACAAGTTGCAGACGACCGTCGGGAAGGTTTCCACAATGTGGACAAGTTGCAGACGACCGTCAGGAAGATTTCCACAATGTGGACGGGTTGCAGACGACTGTCGGGAAGGTTTCGACAATGTGGACAAGTTGCAGACGACCGTCGGGAAGGCTTTGACAATGTCGACGGGTTGCAGACGACCGTCGGGAAAGCTTTGACAATGTGGACAAGTTGCGGACGACCGTCGGAAAGGCTTTGACAATGTCGACGGGTTGCAGACGACCGTCGGGAAGGTTTCGACAATGTCGACGGGTTGCAGACGACCGTCGGGAAGGTTTCGACAATGTGGAAACCGAAAATAAATAAAAGTTTAAAATAATATTTAAGTTTAATTTAAAACAGAGTAACTCAGGTACTTCAAAAAAAA
>JAIRLS010000279.1 GCA_031259205.1 Bacteroidales bacterium
TCTTTCACATCAATTTCGGCTTTGTCGGAGCCGCATACTTTGGAGAATATCTCCAGAAATAAAAAAAACCACTGCCATCCGGTAAAAATTATCGCAGAATCATACCGAGTATAGTATAAATTCCTTCCGGTTAAAATTCGGGAGGCGTTTCGGCAACTTTTGAACAGATGCGGAGATTCAAATCAGTTTCATCTCATACCCTTTTTTAACCAGTTCGGCCATGTTTTTGGCTTCCAGTTTAAGGAAAAGGTTTTTCCGGCAGGTTTTGACCGTTTCCACATCGCGGAAAATTAAATCGGCGGTTTCTTTTACTGTGCGGCCGTCCGCAGTGTGTTTCAGGATTTCTTTCTCGCGGTTGGTCAGCCAGATGGCTTTTGTGTCTTTCCTTTCTTTCAGCAGAAGGTCTATTTCTTCGCACAGGAACTGTTTTCCCCGGCTTACCGTTTCGATGCCGGCAAATATTTCTTCGGGGTCGGCGTTTTTCAGGACATAACCGAGTGCGCCGTTATACAATGCGTGCCGGGCGATATTAAATTCCTTGTAGCTTGTCAGGATGATGATTTTCAGTTGGGGATAATTCTTTTTCGCTTCGGCGCAGAAATCCACTCCGTCGCCGTCGGGCAGTTCGATGTCGAGCAACAGTACGTCGGGCGTTTCTTTTGCCAGTCCTTTGCGACAGGAATTCAAATCATAATATTTGCCTGTAACCCGTGCAATACCCGATTCGCTTATCATCCTGCTCAAACTTTCCACCACCATTTTGTGATCGTCGGCGATTTGTACGGTTATCATATATTTTCCATTTTTAATTCAATATTAATTTCCGTGCCTTTACCGGAAGGGGAGCTGATATCCATTTTCCCGTCAAAGGGGGAAATACGTTCGCGGACGTTTTTCAATCCGGAGCTTTCTGCGAAATGTTGCCTGTCGAAGCCGCAACCATCGTCCTGAACGGTAAGCGCGAGCCGCTGGCTGTCCTGTAGCAGTTGTACGTTGATGTTTTTTGCGCCGGAGTGCCGGAAGGCATTGTTCACCAGTTCGCAGGTGCAGTAATAAACCGCGAGTTCCAGTTTTTCGTTAACGCGCGTATCTTCGCCGAAAAAGTGAAAATCGACATTGGGAAACGGGCGGCAGTAATCTTCCAGGGCGGCTTTTATTCCGTAACGTTCCAGGGAACCGGGCATCATGCCACGCGCCATGCGGCGAACCGTTTCGATGCAGTCGTCGATTTGGTTGCGGACGTTTTGTACGGATTCCGTCGTATTGAGTTCGAGTTTTACGGACGAAAGCATACCGTTGATGCCGTCGTGCAGATCGCTTGCAAAGCGTTTTCTCTCCTTCTTTTCCCATTCGAGGATAGCGTCTGCGGCGATGAGCCGTTTTTCCTTCTGTCCGTTTTTGATCTTTTGCCGGAAAATGATCCAGACGGCAACCGCCAACACCACTCCGGCGACGCCAATGAAAATATACATGATTTTCTGCCGCTCCAAATCGGATATGCGCATTTCCTTCTTTTCAAATTCAAACTGTACTTCCATGCCTGCCATTGTTTCGCAAAAATTCTGATCCGTATTTTCTTTCATTTGGGCCGAATAGATATGGAAATATTCGTAAGCCTTTTGCCGGTTTCCCGAAAACAGGCAGGCGGCGGCAATATTGAAAGCCAGTCCCGGATACAGTTTCAGGGATTGGGAATAGCTCTCCAGCGCTTTAAGGGCACAGGTTTCGCTTTCGCCATACCGTTTCTGCGCCATGTAAATATCCGAAAAGGCATACCACGCCTTGGCCAGCGTCATCGGATCGCCATGTTTCTCTGCATATTCCAGCGCTTCGGCGGCATATTCCAGCGCGCCGGCATAATCTTCCCGCGAGAGGCAAATCCGCGCCAAACCTTCCTTGCCGTAGGAACAGTACATGAACATGCCCTTCGGCGAACCGTAAACCTGCAAGTTCTTTCGGGCTATGGAATCGGCCATGCCGAATGTCTTGGCCATGTATTTTTCCGCCTTCTCCGGCAAGCCCCTGTCGGAATAAACCGCGCCGATGATGTACTGAACCTGCGGACTCATGTAGTGATAGTGACGGCTGTCGGGCGGGTATCTTTTGTCCAGTTCGGCTATTTTCCTGTTCGCCCGTTCGGCATAATCAAGCGCCTGTTTCCTGTTTCCGGTCAGGTAATAAATTTCGGCGGCGTTGGCCATTGCCCGAACCACGTTTAATTTGCCAAATTCCGTCTTTTCTCCTGTCTCTATCGCTTGCAGGTAATATTTTATCGCTTCGGCGTAGCGCCCCTGAAAACCGTAGGTATTGGCAAGGTTGGACAGGATGCGCCCGCCTTCATGTTCCTTGCCGCCGGGTATTTCCAGGGCTTTTTCCAGACAAATGCGGCCGCTGTCGTACCGGCTTATGAGGTTATAGTACAGCCCCATCCCGAAAAACGCCTCTATCTTTTCCCTGTCCGTCAATGGCTGAGTATGCAGCCTGTTCCTTAGCGAATCAAGAACCGAACGCGCCATTTGCGCCCCTGTCCTTCCGCCGCAGGCAAGAAAAACAAGCAAAAGAACACACCGTAACCGATAAATGCGCATATTTATATCCGTAAAACAATGAAATTGATTGCCAACAAAGTTATGATGTTTTACGGACATTTCCCGTCACCTCCCAAAAAATTTTTTAAATCCGCTTGAAATTTTCACCCTTTTGGGGGATTGACAGGCATTGGAATATCATCTACTTTTGTCGGTTATATTTATTAATAGCAGTTATTCATTGATAACCCAAAACAGTATTCATCGCTCCGAAAGGGGCATAAAACAAAACAAATATAGAAATAGAAATTCATTTCCGTTTCATTTCAACAATCTTATAACCTCAATACCATGACCGCAGAAGCATTTGAAAAATTAACCCCCGCCCATTTCGACAATGGGGAAACATTTGACGCGGAAGCATTCGCTTCGCTAAAAGAAGCGCTTCCGAAACAGAAAAGAAATACGGTAATCCTGACTGTTGCAGCGATTTTTATGGCCGTTCTGTCGTTAATACTGGCGCTTGCCGTGGGCGGCGCACCGATTTTACCCTGCTGGCTGGTTTTCCTGATTCTGGTTTTCTCCCTGAACGTTAAAAAATGGAACAGGCAGGTCGGGAAAGCCAAAGAAACGCTCAAAATCTCCGGCAAAGATCTGAAAACCGCCATCCGGAAGCTGAAAGACGAGGAAGAAGAAAAACTCCTCGAACAACTGTCCGTCTCTTTCAACTTCCGGAACGATCTCGACAAAAACCGGTTCGGCTCGCTGGTCAATGCGATCCGGAAACGGGGAAAGCGTTTTTGGGTGTTACCTTTGATTGCGTTTGTCGTACTACCTTTGGGAAACGGGATCATCATGTCCATTCTCAAAGAGAGTTTAGATGCAGACTTTTTCAGTGTGACCTTCCACAGAATCTCTTTGTTTGGTGGAATGTTGTTAGCCCTGCTCGCAGGTTACTTCTCGCAGATGCGCCTTTCGAGAAGAATACAGTCTGCCGCTTCAACGCTGGAAATTTCCCCGTCGAAACTCGCAAAGGCCATTTACAGCCGGAAATCGAAACCCAACCGGTCCTGGCTGATTTTGGCCATCGCCGCCTATTTGACAGTATTCATAATGTTCCTAGGCATGATGCCCGGTCTTATTTTTGTCCTTACTGCTATAGGTATTACCGGCGTATGTCTGCTGGCGAGGAAGAAACGCTATGCTGTCGGGTTGATTGCCGCCCCGATAATCCTTTTGGTCGTTACTGCTTTGATGACGCAGAACAAAAACGACTACATTTCTTTCACCATAAGCGCCAGTTTCTTTATCCTTCCCTGCATACCCGTCCGGTATTTTATGCTCAGGAACGGATTGAACCGGTCGTACGGGAAACCGGGAAAGTTTGCCTTTTTCGGTGTCTGCATCCTGCTGCTTGTGGCAAGCGTCTACCAGTGGCCGGACAATATATACAGATATGTCGGCTGGGAGCGGTACGGCATGAGGCCCGTACGGGCAACCAATGGCAAGTGGGGTTCCATAGACCGGGACGGCAAAGAAACGATCCCCTGTATTTACGACGAAAAGTTCTTTTTTAAGCCTGAGGCCGACAATTCCCAAGGCGAACATAAAGACAGGTTAACAGCATTCGTCAGTCTGGACGGAAAGTGGGGCGTTATTGACGGATACGGAACCCAACGGACTCCATTCATGTACGACGAAATAAACGCCGAAGGCAGTCCCAACCGTCTGTTTCCCGCAAAACTAAACGGCCTTTGGGGATATATCGACTTATCCGGCAAGGAAATCATTCCCTTCCGGTACGACGAAGCAAACCCTTTTATAAAAGACAATACGGTAACCCGGGTGAAGCTAAACAGTCAGTGGGGCGTCATTGATACACTCGGAAACGAAATCATCCCCTGCATGTATGACGAATTGAAAAAACAGCCCAATCGGTTTGAGGCTAAAAAACGGGATGGACAAACTTTCCGCATCACTTATTTCGATATGCAGGGCGTCCCCCTACCGGACAATCCCGACGCAACGCTTCAAACCACTGTGATTGAAAACGCCGCCGTCGAAAAAACAACCCTGCGAATCGACAATTACGACCGCACGGCCAACCGTTTCGATTTTATAGACACGCAAACGGAAAAGAAACTGACCTACCGGAAACTCGTCATCAACGGACAAACGGTACACAGTACCGAGTGTATCCTGAATGAAAACACGGAAATGGTGAAATTTGTAGTGAAAGAAAAAGAATCGGTCGGAACGCGGCAGGAAGGCGGAAAAACCGTGCAAATCTACAGCGGCGAATCGTCCATTTCTTTCTCCGTGGGGTATGAAATGAGGTATAAACTGGAAAACGAGGTTTTAACCATTTTCAAATGAAGAAAAACAATGTTGAACGATGAATTTCGGGTAATTCTCGTGAATGGGTCTGTCCGCAGATCGGATTCCGGATAATTCCGAGGGAAGATATTTTTTAAAATAAAACGATGACAAAAAAAACTTTATATCTTTGTGCGACGAATAATTTCGTCACGCTTTAAAAAGAGAATGATGGATTTAAAATTAAAAAAAACGAATGTGGCTCATTTTAATAAAGTAATGCAGGAAGACGCCGTTTTTGTCTATCGCCGTAACCATAATACAAATAGTTTCACCGGAAAGAAAGCCGAAGCCAACCGCAATCGCGACGGAATTTATGCGCACACCGAATGTTATTCCGTCGCCTGCAAAAACGATATGAGCCACGGCGCCGCTACACGCATCATCTTCGGCATCGGCAAATATACTGGCGAAATGGTAACCTCATTCAATATTAATTGAAAATTGAAAATGCAAAGAACCGTTAAATAAATTTTTAAAATTAATGAAAAAGTATTTGAAAAAAAGAGTTTCGGAAACAGCAATATGTCTGTTGATTGCCGCAAGCGTCCCTGCCTTTAACGGCTGCGGAATAGAAAGCAACAAAGATCAGGGAAAAGCGGCAGCGGCAGATTTTTGCAGTTGTTTCAAAACAAAATCAAGGAACGCCTGTCTGGAAGAACTGAAAGGCCAGTATGCCCATTCGGTTTACATAAGCGACGCATTTATTGACGCATTCAACGACGCCCAAACCTGCGGCGTGACTTTGGAACGTATTCCGGTGTCGTCCTCGGTTGTTAACAGAACGTTGACAATTGAAGACGCAGCAAATGGAAATTGAAAGTTGAAAGTTGAAAAAGCCTGTCAGCGTCCGCCAATGGAAATATGCGGACGGACGGGCGGAAAGCATGGCTGAGGCAAACGGCGCGTCTGCGCAGTTCGCGCAGACCTTCCGGAAACTTTCTGCGCGTCGGTGCGAACGTGTAAATCTCAAAAAAGAGATATTCCTTCTTCGGAGTGTACGACAAAATTCTCTGTAAGAAATTAAATTTTTTGTGCAGTATCAAAAATAATTAATAAGTTTGCACTTTAACGGGATAAAAAGTAGAATAATCATGGAATCAAAAGAAAAAGTACCAACAGGATTTAAACCCTTTATCATCGCCAATCCGATATATGATACGGTGTTTAAACGATTGATGGAAAATATGAAGATCGTAAAATTCTTCCTGAGCGCTATACTTGGTCGGCAGG
>JAIRLS010000351.1 GCA_031259205.1 Bacteroidales bacterium
GGAGAAATCCAAGAAGAAAGCGACGAGCAAGCAAATAGCAAACAAGCTCATCAACGGCATGAGAATTATGCAAAGCTTCGCAGTTTATCAGAAACCATGCAAAAGAATAAAGAAACGGCACAAGAAATCATAGACGTTATCCCTTTTGTGGGAGCAGCCTTTGAGATGTCTGAAGGAGCAATCAATAATGATGATGCCGCATTCGCTACGGGGTTGGGGATGCTAGTAGTGGATATGGCAGGTGGAGGGATATTGAAAGGGGCAGGAAAAGCAGTTACAAAAGGAGTAACAGTTTTAGGCAAATACCCCGACTATATAAATCTTGCATCAGAAATAGGAGCAAAAAGATTTAATATCTCTACTAACATTTGGAATAAAATGACAGCAGCTGACCAATGGATAGCAAATGTTAAGTTTCTGGATAGAGCAATTGAGAGAGGCGACATAATTGTTTTATCAAATCGTGTTACGAATATAAGCAATGTTACAGGTTCTTTTCGCAGAGAACTCGATTATTTAATCAGTAAAGGTTATAAACTTAGTTCTAGTGGATTACAAATGATAAAGTAATTATGGAAAAAATGCAAGTCGTAAAAAATATTATTTTCCTTCCCAAAAGATTTTATACTGAAAGGGATGTTTCCATGTATTCTTTGTTAAAAGAAAGTGGTTATTTTGAACTACACAACCAAATTAGCGAAACAGATATTATTGGAGATATCATTCAGCATCCAGAGTGTATAGACCAATGGTTGATTTTATCGGCAGATAAACGTTGTAGTTCCGGTTGGTATTTTGAACAAATGAACAATGATAAATATATTATTGGTTATTATCCTCCTTCATCTCAAGAAAATTTGAAAACGATGGAATACCTTAATAAATTTGAAGCATGTGCAGCTTTTATTAAACGAGAAATAGAAGATATAAGAAAATTATTTTGTCATGATTAGGTTAATAAAATAAAACTGCTTTCCATGATTTGAAAAACTATCTCTCCATATTACTTTGCATTTTTCTTGTGTGTCTTTGGCACGATGCCAACGGCAACAACACTTATGAAGGCACGCGAACACGTGTTGCTTATAATGAGATTAATTTGCCGCAACAAGTGCAGTTGTTGGGTGTCAGGGGCATTAAAAATATTTATGCCGCCGACGGTAGAAAATTGAAATCGGAAGCCAAGCAAGGAAATGAATACATAAAAGAAGGCACAAAAACATACAGCGGAAACTTGGTTTTTGATATTAATGATGAGTTGGACTATATTATTTTTAATGAAGGTAGAATATTGTATAATGTAGACGACAGTACATTCAAATATGAATACCATTTAAAAGATCATTTAGGATGTCTTGTCCTGATATAGGTTGACAAAATAAAACTGCTTTTTAGGATTGGAAAAACTGTTATCCGAATCTTATTTTATAAATGCCTATAAGTAAACATAGTTGGGCTTTTTAAAGGTAACTCCTATTTTTCCATAATATAATCGGATACAAAAGTAATAAAGAGTAGCACATTCTACCAATACAAAAAATTCGTACACCACAGGCATTCGTTATCCAGTGCGATGGCATCTACGTGTTTTCCGTACCATCCTTTTCGTTTGAAGAAATCTTTCCGTTGGGGGTTCATTTCCATGGGGTCGCCGCGGTCGTCGGTAACAATCCAGTATTTGCGGCGGGTGTGTTTGTTCTTGCCGCTTTGCTCATGCAGATAGGTCAATTGTTTTTTGAGGCGTTCCAAGCGTTTTTTCCAGATATAAAATTCGATGTTCAATTTTATTTCTCGGAGGATAGCCGCCGTCCATGAAATATCCCGGTCATTGCGGCGGGCATCGATGATATATGGCGGCGTGATACGGTACATTGCCGCATAGCCGTTGATGATACCGTTCAACTTGTTTTTATTGCCTGCATGGCAATACTCGCGTTCTTGCGTTATCCAGCGGAATGCCGCCTGTCGTTGCAGGGAAATACGCAGGTAATCCTTTCCGGTTTTTTCAATCAACAGGCTGTAGCGCTTTTCGTTTGCCGGATGATTGCCGGCTGTGGAATTGGTCATTTTTTCAGTCATGTTATTCCTCCTTAAAAGCTGGCTTCCCCTGCAAAATTCCTCCGGAGTTTCCGGAAATCCTGCATCCGGATAATTTTCGGCGGTTCCATGAATGATTGCGCCAGCCACAGCGCGCCGGCGCGGGAAATCACAATATCATCATGCGCCCCTTCCACCGCGCCTTTGGAGCCGTCGGGTTTTTCTTCAAAGCAATTATATTCGTCCATCGCCTCCTGCGCATGCTCGATAAATGAAGCGTCGCGCAAGGCGGCGTTGAGGTTGTCCAGTATCATTTCTTTGGAGGCTTTGTTCGTGTGGAAACCCCACTTTTTTGGAATGCCTGCGCGAATGTCTTCTATGCTGGTACGGTGGAACAGGTTGTCATAATGTTCGGCAATGGTATCCAATATCGTAAAACTGTGGTCGGCTTCTTCGCCTTTTCTTTTCAGGGAGTTCACTTCGATGCCCAACAACGCATGATCGTACCATTGGCAAATCATGGCAGCCGTCCATGCCAAGATATCCTGGTCGGTATGCCCGCGCCACTGCGCCGCCAGTTCCACCGGTTGCCCTTTCAATAGCGGCAAGCGGTCGATCATAGACAGTACCGACCAGTCGGCGGCATGCGTGCGTCCGCCGACGTCAAGGAAACCGCAGAAACGGTTGGAGATGTGTTGATGCGTTGATGTGATGATGTGCTGATTGGTTGATGCGGTAATTGGCTGCTGTGTTGGTGCAATCCATATTTTGAGGTTTCCGCCGGGCTGTCCGGCAAAACGGATGTCCTGTAAAGCGCTGGGACCGGTACGCGCTTTAGCGGACAGTTCGCCGGTGAATAGCGGCTCCCTGATATACTGTTCCGCCGTTTTAACATACAGCGGGGAAAATACGCGGCGGGCGTCGGATTGGAATGCTTCGTCGGGCGTAGTGGGAAACTCCGACTGCATCCGCCATACGTCGCCCCTAAATTCTTTCAGCTTGGCGCGGTACCAGTGGATGCCTTCCAACGTAGCGCCGGACTGCCACAAGAAATGCTCGTACTCCGTAAATGACCGGATAAATCCGGTTACATTGCCGGGAATATCCAGTTGGTACATTTTAATTTCATGCCATGCCACGAATACCGGCGCGTCGTTGTTTTTCCCCTGTACCGCATTTTGCCATGCGCGGTGGAAATAATTGCCCACGCCCTTGGCGGTGCTTTCCTGTACAATCATAGTATTGGGGATATAAGGGATAGAGCCGACAATAGTTTGTATCAAATCTTCCGGTTTCTTCCCTGCCGTTTCTTTCCACAAGCCGACTTCGGAGAGGTGCGCCAGCATGATGTCCTGGCTCCGGAGGTTGTCCGGCTGCTGCATGGAACCGATAGAAATAATCGCCTCGCTTTCCACAATGAGTTTATTCTTGGCGCTGCCCTCGAAATTGCGCATGGTGATAGCGCCTGTTTCCGGCGGATGGAATTTTGCTACCCGCGTAAACATGCTCCGGATGACCCGCGCTTGATTTTCTACGTGCGTGGCAATGACGGAATGCCAACGGTCATGGCGGAAGACCTGCAACCACTGCATAAAAATCTGCACCAGCGTGGAACCGCCCCATTGCCGCGCCTTGCAGATGATAATCCGTACCGGCATATGTGCCTCATACATTTTTATAATCACATGAAGTAACTTCCGCTGCGGGCGGTTGAGGATAAATGGGAGGAGTTTTTTTGTTTCCTTGTCCTGTATCTTTGCGCAGGTAGCCGTCCAAAATTCGTAATCATAATGGCAACGGGTACGCATCAGTTCGTAGAATAATTCCTCGCACTCCACCGCCACCGTAGCGGCAGCTTTTTCCATGCTTTTATATTTTTTCAATAACCGCGCTACCGGTTCTTCAAACATGGCGACGGGAATATTCCAATCCACATTTTCGCCTTCACAGGTAAACTTAAAAGCCATGCGAGCGCCGGCGGTATCGCCGTAGCCGGTAACAGGGTTGTACGGCAGGTCGAACAACGCCCGGCGGCGTTTGTTTTCGCGCCTCATGGCTTCCATGGACATATCGGGGTGTTCCTTTTTCATCGCTTCATCCGACGGGTGCCGGTCTTTCTTTCAGGTATTCTCGAATGTATTTTTCTACCATTTCTTCACAATATCCCAGCCCGATATCCTGCGAAACAATGGCGTAAATATCCGTTTTGCGGAGGCTCTTCCCGGCGTCAATCACGACCCCGTCGCTTAAAACAATTTTCCCCCTGTCGCTGTTGACGGCTTTAATCAC
>JAIRLS010000047.1 GCA_031259205.1 Bacteroidales bacterium
ATACGGAATACGGTGCCTTTCGGCAAAAGCCTCTGCACTTTCCTGTTTACGCGAATAAACGGCGGAAAGTACAAAACGCCTGTCCTGACGCCCGCCGGCAATTACGCGGTCGGATATAATATTAGTGCCTATCACTCCCCATTTCAAGTGTTCCATCGTCAAAAAGTAAATGCCCAAAAGTACTCATTTTATCTTAATATTTTATCCCTACCGACCGACAAAAAAATAAGAAAAAGGGAATAAGCATCATAGATATAGGCTACATCTTATTTTGTATCCGGCTACAATGACAACTTGTATCCGGCTACAATGACAACTTGTATCCGGCTACAATGACGACTTGTATCCGGCTACAATGACGACTTGTATCCGGCTACAATGATGACTTGTATTCGGCTACAATGATGACTTGTAGGCTACATCTTTTTTTGAGGCGCTGTGAAAAATAACTTAATTTTTCTGCCCCCCATGAAAGCGCGAAGGGGCGAAAGCCTTTCGCCTCTACATTCGGCCTTCGTGCCTATGGACACTGACCGATAATTCCTCAAAAAAAGAATTAACCTTTTTGTTTTTTCAAAAAAGATGCTTATCTTTGCGCAGAATTAATACGCATTATGCATAAACGGATTATCAGTGCAGTTCTTGTCATGCCGGCTTATTGCGTTTTGTTGGCATTGAGTGTTTTGCCGCATCACCACCACCACGGGACGATGTGCATGAATGTTTATTGTCATCACGACGATGAGGAGGAACAAAAAACAAATACAGCACACCCGCACGACGCTTATTGCAACTTTCACAGTTGGTTTTTCGACGCCGGCAATAACAGACTGTCAATAGAAAACCCCACCGAGTGTTTCGATAATGATTTTTTCGACTGTTTGTCCGTCGGTAAACCGGAAATCCCTGTATCCGGACAGGGACAACTACTCCTGTACCGGCTGACTCCTTTTATAACACAAACGCAATTCCGGCTTCATCTTTATTTGCGAGCGCCGCCGCCGGCTATACAGGCATAAAGGGCATAATCACCCGGACAGCGGTATTCCCGTCCGAACTTATCCCCTGCCGTTTTCAGTGATTTATATCCATCCTGTCATGTATTGTATGATAAGCAATACATGATGATTATTAATTTTCAATTATGTATAGCAATTTTATTCATATTATATTCATCTCTGCGCTGCTTGCCTCCTGTGGCGGCGGACAGCCGTGCGGAAATGACCACGAAGAACACCGCGCCGAAGAAGAACGCCGCCACTCGCCGGATGAAATCGTGGTAACAAAGGAACGGGCTGCCGCTCTCGGCATCCGCGCCGAAGAAATACAGGCGGGCGCTTTTGCCATGACTATCCGCGCAGGCGGACAGATACAGGCGGCGCAAGGCGACGAACAAATCATTGTCGCGCCGGCAAGCGGGGTCGTGTCGTTTGCCAAACCGCTTACCGAAGGAAGCCGCACAGAAAAAGGCGAAACGCTGTTGCGTATCTCCGCACGGAACATTACCGACGGCGATCCTGCCGAAAAAGCGCGACTGGTGTACGAAACCGCCGAAAAATCATATACCCGCGCGAAAGAACTGGCCTCGCGCCAACTCATCTCCCAAAATGAACTGGAACAGACACAGTTCAACTACCGGACGGCAAAAGTAGCTTACGACGCGGTATCTTCCGGAAGTACGGGAAACGGAATGCGCGTGACCTCTCCAACGGGAGGATACATCATGCGGCGAATGGTAAACGAAGGCGAATATGTCGCCGTAGGACAGCCGTTGTTGGGCGTCATCCGGAACAGGCAACTGTATCTCAAGGCCGACGTACCGGAGAAATATTACGCACAGTTGCCCGCCGTCGTCACCGCCCATTTCAAAATGCCCTACGACAGCGAAGTGTACCGGCTGACCGACCTGAACGGAAGGCTACTGTCATACGGACGGGCAGCCGACGCCTCGTCCGTATATGTACCGGTGCTGTTCGAGTTCGACAACACAGGCAGGTTTGCTCCCGGCGCTTTCGTGGACGTCTTTCTGATAACCGGCGACATGCCGGACGTGATAACGCTTCCGCTAAACGCCGTCATCGAAGAGCAGGGCCTGCACTTCGTCTTCCGGCAAACGGATGACGACGCCTACAAAAAGCAGGAAGTCAAAATCGGCGACGACAACGGTAGACAAGTGCGTATCCTTTCGGGCGTCAACCCGGGCGACCGCATTGTAACACAAGGCGCTTTGCAGGTAAAACTGTCTTTCAACTCTTCGGCGATGCCCGAACACAGCCATTGATACGACCATGATACACATACCCGAACATCATGAACATCATGGACATCACGGACATCATGGACATCACGGACATCACAACGCTACCCGAAACATCGCCGTTGCCTTTTTTTTGAATCTGAGTTTTTGCATCATCGAACTGGCAGGCGGGATACTTACCAACAGTGTCGCCATCCTGTCGGATGCATTGCACGATCTGGGCGATAGCGTAGCCCTGGCATTGGCGTGGATATTTCAGCACTTGTCCGAACGGAAACCAACCGCGCGATATACCTACGGGTACAAGCGGCTTGCCTTGCTCAGCGCGTTTATCAATTCCGTGATACTGCTCACAGGCTCCGGTTTTGTGCTGTACGAAAGCGTGCGACGCATCATATCGCCGGCGGAACCCGATGCAAAAGGCATGTTGCTGCTGGCGATTCTGGGCGTGGTCGTCAATGGAGCCGCTATTTTACGCTTGAAAAAAGGCGGGAGCGTCAACGAAAAAGTGGTGTCGCTCCATTTGATGGAAGACGTTTTGGGATGGCTTGCAGTGCTGGCAGTCAGCATTGTGATGCTGTTCGTCGATGCGCCGGTGCTTGATCCGCTCCTGTCGATCGGCATATCGGCTTATGTCCTTTTCAACGTCTATCGCAACTTGAAAACCATCTTCTTCATCGTGTTGCAAGGAAAGCCTTCCGACGTCAACGAAAAAGAAATCTCGGAACGGCTGCTGAACATACCCGGCGTTAAAGCGATACACGACCTCCACATCTGGACGATGGACAGCGAATACCATATCCTGACCGTCCATCTGGTGCTGCACGGCGACGTCGTCGATCAGCGGAAGATACGGTCGGAAGCGCACGGGTTACTCAAAAAACACGGTATTCAACATGCCACCATCGAAATAGAATTTGAAGGCGAAGACTGCGAATGGTGCGAACCGTCAATCAATCATAAATAAACAGTTTAAAACAGATAATGTTAAATCGTATAATACATTTTTCGTTAAATAACCGCCTTGTTGTATTGTGTTGCGCCGTATTGCTGTTTATGGCAGGCCTGTACACGGCGATGAATATGGAGGTGGATGTGTTTCCCGACCTCAACGCGCCTACGGTAGTGATCATGACCGAAGCGAAGGGCATGGCGCCCGAAGAAACAGAACGCATGGTGACTTTTCCCATTGAAACGTCGGTGAACGGCGCGGCAAACGTCCGGAGGGTGCGTTCTTCCTCCACGACGGGGTTTTCCGTGGTATGGGTAGAGTTCGACTGGGGGACGGACATTTATCGCGCACGGCAAATCGTATCCGAAAAGTTGGCTGTGGTGGGCGAATCCTTGCCTCGCAATGCGGGGCTTCCTATCCTTGGGCCTCAGACCTCCATTCTGGGCGAAGTGCTGATCATCGGACTGACTTCCGACAGTCTTTCGTTGCAGGAACTGCGCACTGTTGCCGACTGGAACATCCGTCCGCGCCTGCTTTCGATAGCAGGAGTGGCGCAGGTGAGCGTGTTCGGCGGCGACGTCAAGGAATACCAGATACTGCCCGACCTTGCCCGGATGCGCCACTACGGGGTATCGCTTCTCGACATACGCGAGGCCGTTATGCAGATGAATCTCAATGCAGGCGGTAACGTGCTGTATGAATCGGGCAACGAATACATCGTACGCGGGATACTGTCCGTTTCCGATACGGTAACCCTCGGCAAGGCGCTGGTGAAGATGTCCGGCGGGCAACCCATCCTGCTGGAAGACGTGGCGAAGATACGGACAGGCAGCAAATCCCCGAAAATCGGCCGCGCTTCCGAGCGTACCCGTCCGGCGGTGTTACTTACCGTCAATAAGCAACCGGGGGCAAGCACCCTCGACCTGACCGGCCGGATAGACGAAACACTGGCCTCGCTGTCCCTTCCGGGCAGTATGCACGTATCCTCGGATTCGTTCCGTCAGGCGCGGTTCATCAACAGTTCCATAGGCAACGTACAGAAGGCGCTGCTCGAAGGCAGCATCTATGTGGTGGTCGTGCTGTTGCTCTTTTTGATGAATGTGCGTACCACGTTCATTTCGCTGGTCGCCATGCCGGTATCTCTGTTGATTGCCATTCTCTCGTTACGTATCTTCGGCATGACCATCAACACAATGAGTCTCGGCGGTATGGCGATCGCCATCGGTTCGCTGGTAGACGACGCCATTGTAGACGTGGAAAACGTGCATAAACGCTTGCGCGAAAACCGCCTGAAACCGCCTGAAGAACGGGCGAATGTCCTTCAGGTCATTTTCGACGCTTCGCGGGAGGTGCGCATGCCCATCTTAAATTCCACCTGTATCATCATTGCAAGTTTCCTGCCGCTATTCCTTTTGAGCGGCATGGAAGGACGCATGTTGCGGCCGCTCGGCGTCACTTTTGTCGTATCGTTGTGCGCTTCCACCGTGGTGGCGCTCACTCTCACGCCCGTGCTGTGCAGCTACATGCTGGGGAAAAACCGCGGCAATCCCCGCGAAGCCGTGGTAGCGCGGATGCTGAAATCAGCTTACGGACGACTGCTCAACGGCGCTTTGCGACGTCCGAAGATCGTGATAATCAGCACGCTGGTATTGCTGGCGACGGCAACAGTGGTGTTCTTCACGTTCGGACGCGGCTTCCTTCCGCCGTTCAACGAAGGGTCGTTCACCATCAATGTCGCTGCCTTGCCGGGCATTGACCTTTCCGAATCCGACCGGCTGGGACGCGAAGCGGAACGCCTCATCCTCTCCGTTCCCGAAATACAGACCGTCGTGCGGAAAACAGGACGCGCCGAACTGGACGAACATACCTTCGGGCCAAACGTGTCGGAAATGGAATGTCCCTTTGTGACCGACAAACGCACGAAGGACGAAATCATGAAAGAACTGCGCGACAAACTGTCCGTCATTCCCGGCATTATGGTGGAGATAGGCCAGCCCATCACCCACCGTATCGACCACATGCTGTCGGGGACACGCGCCAATATTGCCATCAAGCTGTTCGGCACAGACCTCAACTACCTTTTTCTCTACGCCAACCGCATCAAAGCGGCGGCACAGAACATCGAAGGTGTGGCCGACCTCAACGTGGAACAACAGATTGAGCGTCCGCAGTTGAAAATCACTCCCCGCCGCGAAATGCTTGCCCGTTACGGCATCACCCTGCCGCAGTTTTCGCAGATCGTGCAGACGCTGCTTTCGGGCGAAGTAGTCTCGCAGGTGTACGAAGGCGACCGCTCGTTCGACCTGACGCTGAAAGCGTCGCCCGACGAAACCGACCGTATCCGCAAGATACGCGAAATAACAGTGGACGCCGCCAACGGACAGGTACCGCTGGAATACATTGCGGAAGTGACCTCGTCGGCAGGCCCCAACATCATTAACCGCGAAGGGGTGAAGCGTAAAATCGTCATTTCCGCCAATGTCACAGGCGGCGATTTGAGCGGTACGGCCGAAAAAATACGCCGGGCAGTGGAAGAGCAGGTGCAGCTTCCCGAAGGCTATTACGTGGAATACGGCGGACAGTTCGAAAGCGAGAAATCAGCCTCGCGGACGCTCTACATCGCCTCCGTTTTCGCCGTGCTTCTCATCTTTCTGCTGCTTTACAACCAGTTCCGCAACACGCGGCAGGCGGTGGTCGTGCTGTTGAACCTCCCGCTGGCGCTTATAGGCGGCATATTGATGATCCGCCTCACGTCGGGCATCGTAAGTATCCCTGCCGTTATCGGATTCATCTCCCTGTTCGGCATCGCCACGCGCAACGGCATGTTGCTGGTGTCGCGCTACAATGATCTTGCGGCAACCGGAATGTCGCGCATCGAAGCCATACGGCAAGGCTCGCTCGACCGTCTGAATCCTATCCTGATGACCGCTCTCTCGTCGGCGCTTGCCCTGATACCGCTCGCCGTGAGCGGCACGCTTCCCGGCAACGAAATACAAAGCCCCATGGCGCAAGTCATCCTCGGCGGGCTTGTCACCTCCACCCTGCTGAATATGTTTGTGATACCGGTCATGTACCTGCGAAACAAAACCAATCATCCGCCGGAGGCTGCCGGACAGACAAGGCATGTCTTGTCCTGAGGAGTATATATCGGCTCTTCATCAGCATTGCGCAGCAGTTCAATCCCATACGGGGTTGCTCGGGAGGGGGCGGCGTTGTTCCCAAACTGCGTTGCGCCTGTTCGGGGTTATGTATGTACGACACCGGCGAGGCCTGTTATATTTTCCGGAATCTATGCCGCATGATGATAAAAGGAGGTTGCCGCCTCATACAGGCAAAGCGTCCGGCAAATTTCTCGGCGACGCCGGCTGTGGTTGCAGACAACCGACAACTTTACTGGTTATACTCGAAAGAAATTAATTTGCAAAAGCCAGATAAAAAACAGACCTTTGCATCATGCAAATAGATATGACCCCGGAAGAGTGATCCGAATTGAAATTGGTTCGGCGCAACGTAAGCGGTTCCAAATATTGGGGCTATAACTGCAAAGGTTATTTATTGATAAGAAATGATGAAATCATTCAACACCACAGGGCCATGCGACCCTCAAAGACATTACATGCTACCGCCCGAAGAGCGTCTGGTCGGAGCAGGTTTAAGTCGTTATATTGACGAACAGCTCTATTGGGTGCTTCATGCGCCGCGCCAAACGGGGAAAACGACTTTTCTTATCAGTTGGATGCGCGAACTCAACGCCTCCGACAAATATGTCGCCTGTTATGTGAGCGTGGAGCGCTGCCAGGGCATTCAGGATATTGAACGGGCAATACCTGCAATATATGATGCCGTTCGCCAAAGTGCAAGGATGGAAAGTTTGCCTGTACCTGAAATTATATCGGGCAATCCGGTAAGTTTGCTGAGTGAAACGCTTGAGGAATGGGCAAAACTTGTCGCCCCCAAACCGTTAATCGTTCTCTTCGACGAAGTGGACGTTCTGACGGGTGGGGCAATGATAAGTTTCCTGCGGCAACTGCGCGGCGGCTTTGCGTCCCGCGAAACGGGAAAATTCCCCGTATCCGTGGCGCTTGTCGGCATGCGCGATTTGAAGGATTATCTCGTGCAAAGCTAGGACGGAAAAGCATTAAATCCCGGCTCGCCGTTTAACATCAAGGAAGATTCCATTTTATTAAAAAACTTTAACGAACAGGATATTGCCCGACTTTTTGCTCAACGGACAGCAGAGACCGGGCAAAAAATCACGCAGGAAGCATTGGATTATGTCTGGGAACAGTCGCAGGGGCAGCCATGGATTGTCAATAACCTGTTCAAGCGCGCTACCATCAAGATTCTGGATTACAAAAGCGCTGAAACAGTCGAATTAAAGCACGTCGTCGAGGCGCGCCAACAGATGGTCGAAGCGCGTGAAA
>JAIRLS010000058.1 GCA_031259205.1 Bacteroidales bacterium
TGACGGGCAATGCACAAAACTGTGCCGTGTGCAGTATAATGGCAAAAGATTAACCGACGAATAGAATAAAGCGTGTAAACCGACATAACGAAGGTTTGCACGCTATTTTTTTGTGCAAAAACGGATGAGATAAACAATAGATGCTTTTTGTGACAACGATATACCGTCGAGGTATCTATCCCAGATATTCTGAAATATCTTTCGGAGGTACGTTCTTATGCAACATCAGGATACTGGTAACCTTGATGTAATCCTAACCGCTTACGTTGCGCTGAACCAATTTCAATTCGAAAAACTCTTTCGGGGCAATTCTATATATAGTTTTCCGCATGCGCAAAATGTTTTTTCGCATACTCACCGGTTATCCGGAAATACGCTGCAATACAAAAAGATACTATAAGCCCGCCGAAAGCGCTTTCTTTTCCCGTTATGGGGTATCCGAAACGCAAAGGAGAAATATGTTTTGATTCCATTGCATTTACTTGTAAGAATTTGTTGTTGATAAAAAGCCGTGCGTCTCTACATTCGTGCCTTCGCCCCTTCGTGCCTTTATTTCCTGCGGCAAAATTCCGCATAGAGGCAATACCGGCATTTCTTTATGTCGGAAGTTTGTGTAAACGGCGTATCGCTGAGAAACATTTCCGTCAGCAGGTCATTCAGTTCCTTCCGGAACTCGTCGGCCAGCGCGTAATAGTTGTCGACAGGCCGGCCGGCCAGACGGACGGACGGATCGAAGCTGTCGGAAAAGAGTTCCCGAATGACGTAGAGCGTCGGTGTAACGATTCGGACGGACGGATAAACGAGTCCGGTCATCATGGCATAGACGAAGGTTTGCATGGCCGCGTGGTGGTCGGTGTGGTCGCGGTCGAACAGTTGGGAAATGTCCGGAACGTTCCGGCCGGCTTTGCCCGTTTTATAGTCGATGATGCGGAGGGCGGCGTTTTGCGTTTCCTCAAGGCGGTCGATGTATCCTCCCATATTGACGCTTACCGTCCGTCCGGCGACCAGCGGAACGGCCGTTTCAATCCGCTGTTCCAGACCGATAATTTTGAAAGGCGTTTCCCTGACGTCCGTTTCGATGATGCGACGCACATATTTCAGCAATACTTCCCTGATGATGATGTTTCGCCCGGATATATCGCTGTCGCTGATGCTTTCCGTGTGGAAAAAGAGTTCGGCGAAGGCTTCCAGCAGGGTTTTATTGAGGCGTTCCCTGTCGTGCAGCAGTTGTGTCAAATCGTCGTGGGACACTTCTTTTCCGGTAAAGCCGGCGTACAGTTTTTCCATCATCCGGTGCAGCAGCAGGCCGAATATGGAAGGGTCTATTTCGTCCTTTATTTCGTCTTTCTGTTTCAGTTGTTCGATATATCTGAAATAAAACTGCATCCGGCAGTCGAGGTAGCAGTTGAGGGCGCTGGGCGAAAGCGTTGTTTTCCCTTCTTCCTGCAAGCAGTAGCGTTGCAGTATTTGCCGTACTTCTTCGGTGCGTTCTTTGACGATTTCTCCTGTCCTGTCGGGGCGGATATCGAAGGTAAAATCGCGCATCAGCAGGTTGAACGCCGGTTCATAGCGTAACTGGCTGAGGAAGCGGCTCATCTCTCCCTGATTTTTTTCGGCGGGCGCCGAATTGTAAATAAGGTATACCTGCGACGCCCGTTGTATCAGGCGGTAAAAATTATATGCGCTTGCGGCGTCATGCTGTTCAAAGAGGGTGAGGCCGAAGCCTTTTCTCAAGTGATACGGGATGAAGGACGGGTTACGGCGAGGATTGGGAAAAATGCCTTCGTTCATGGAAAGGATGATGACCGTGTCGAAATCGAGCGCGCGCGTTTCGAGTATTCCCATTATTTGCAGGCCTTTGACAGGTTCCCCGTTGAATGGGATTTTAACGGACGCCAGCATTTGTCGCAACAATCGAATAAAGACCTTGATTTCCATGTTTTGCAGTTCTCCGTTACGGTCGTTTTCCGAAAGGGTATCGGCCATGCGCTGCAACGAAGTGTAGAACGTGTAAAGATATTCCGATGTGTACTGTTCGGCGGCGGTTGGTTCCCGGGTTTCGTCATTTTGGAGGTTTCCGGCAATTTCCGCTATGACGTCCATCATCCACAGCGTCAGTTCCTGCGCTCCCTTGCACGTCCCGAATATTTTCCGGAACAGGGGGTGGATGGTCAGTTCTTCAACCGGTATATAGACGCGGTTTCGTTCGGTCATCTGCCGGACGACGGTTGTTGCTGCCGTTCCCGCAACGCTCAATACATAGGGATGATGCAGCAAAGCGCTCACATCTCGGTGGTAAAAGCGGCCGGCAGCGGCATGGAGTTGCAGGGCGGCCAACCTCTCGAACAAACTGTGGGCGGGCGAATAGACAAAAGGATAGCCCATCGTGATGTTGATATCCCTTGTAGCGTCGACGCCTGTTTCGTTTTGAGGGATGGCGGAAAGCATCGGTAACAGCAGATGTTCGTCGGGAAGGACGACGGCCGTGCGGCTCCGGTCGGTTCCTTCCGTTTTCGGAAGACGGCTCAGGATTTGCGCCGCCACTTGCGTCTGTCCCGTTTCGGAAGGCACGGAGATCGCCGTTATTCTCTTGTCGTTGCCGGTAAGGTGTTGTGTGTCAAAGGTCTGTTCCTGCGGAAACATCTTGATGTTCTCCCTCAGGAAAACGCCCGCTTCGTGCCATTCGTGACGAATGTAATATTCGTCCGTATCCCAGAAAAACAGCGCTTTTCCGGCTTTTTGCAGTATCTTGAGCATCTTCTTCTCGCATTTCGAGAGGAAGTTAAATCCTATGAAAACGTACTTTTCGCAGGATTGCCGGTAGCCGCCGTCCGCCAGTCGGACGGCTTCCCGCTGCATCATCCCTTCGTAAGCGATTGACTTCTCGCGTAAACGTTTTTTAAACGACAGATAAACCGGATGCAACGCTCCCCAAATAAGTGAAAAGTGCTCCTTGAGCGGGGCTTTCCCGTCATTAAACTCTTGCCAGAAAAGTCGGATGGCTTCTTTCTGCGTTTCCGTAAGGTAATCGAAAAGCCGGTCGATTTCTTTGAGGTCGTGGATATTGCGGAAAATCTCCCCGGCGTCTATCAGGCTATCGTTGGCGTCGGTCAGGTTTTTGTCGATATCGTCGAAATCGTCCAGCAGCATGTCCCCCCAGAAATAAAATTCTTCAAAATTTTCATTTATGCGGGCATGTTCCCTGAATGCCTGATAGAGGATGAAGACCATCGTAAGCCTGTCGGCGGTTGTCCATCCGGTAATTTCTTCCATCAGCAGGCGGATGGAGCGGAAAGCGGGCGCCCAAACCGGCCTGTCTGCCAGTTCCGCCAGATATTTTTTGAAAAACAGGCCTGCCCGGATATTCGGGAATACAATGCAAAAATGCTGTAAACGTTCGCCATAAGTGCGATGCAGGTATTCAGCCGTTTCTTCGAGGAATCCTTTTCCCATCACTCGAAGAAATGGAGGATTTCTTCCGTGGAGACGACGTGCATGACCGGTTTTCCTGTGGGCGAATAGTTGGGTGTTTCGCAAACGAACAGTTTTTCGACCATGTGGCTCATTTCTTCTCCGGTAAGGAGGGTATTGTATGCGATGGCCGATTCTTGCGCCAGCAGAGCGGACAGGTGTTCGTAATAATTGTCGAACGGGTTGTTTTCGTTGTGGCGGAACTCATCCAGCAGCCGGCGGAAGGTCATGCCCGGGTTCTTGTTGCCCGTTTCCGGCGGATGACCGTGCAGGCTCACCTTGCCGTCTTCTGCCGGTCGTATATCGAAGCCCAGGCGGGCAAAGTCGTCTTTCAGTTCCGTCCACAGCATCATTTCGTCGGGCGACAGCTCTATCTGTTCCGGAAAAAGGCTTTGCTGGCTGAAAGGATGGTTGTTCCCCGTCTGCGCCCTGTACTGTTCGAAGAGTATCCGTTCGTGCGCCCGTTTCTGGTCGATGATGACCAGCCCCGATTTCACTGCCGTGAGGATATATCGTCCTTTCAGTTGCAGGAAGGCGTTTACGGTTCCCTGCGGCGCGTCTGTTTTCTCTTCGGCAAACAATTGTTCCTGCCGGCCTTCGTTTTCAAAGTCTTCGTACAGTTTTTCCCATTGCTGGGGAACAGGCTGCGAATGAGGCTCCGTATTGAACGGGTTGTAATGCGGATCGACGTGGACCTGAGGGATCCGCACTTGCGTGTCGGGACGCAACACGGGAATCTTCAACGCAGGATCAACTTCAAAATCAATGGTCGGTACGGCGTTGTACTTGCCGAGCGACTGTTTTATCGCACTGTTGAGGAACTGGAATATCGCTCTTTCGTCTTCAAACTTCACTTCGGTTTTCGCCGGATGAATGTTGATGTCAATGGATTCGGACGGCACCTCCAGATAGATAAAGTAGCCCGGCACATATCCGGGCGGGATGAGTCCTTCGTAAGCCTGCATCACCGCTTTGTGCAGGTATGGGTGTTTGATGAACCGCCGGTTGGCAAAAAAATACTGTTCGCCCATGGATTTTTTGGCAAATTCCGGCAAGCAGACGTAGCCGCTGATTTTTACCAGTACGGTATCCGTTTCAACGGGCAGCAGCGACTGGTTGATCGCTTTTCCGAACAGATGAATGATTCTTTGTCGCAAATTTGAAACCGGCAGCGAAAAGATTTCCGTATCGTTGTTTTTGATCGTGAAAGCGATGTTTTCGTTTACCAGTGCGATTCTTTTAAATTCGTTGAGCAGGTGGTGAAGTTCCGTACTGTCTGCTTTAAGAAATTTACGTCGGGCGGGGATGTTAAAGAACAGGTTTTTCACGGTAAAGATGCTGCCGTTATCGCACTGTACCGGTTCCTGTCCCGTCACCTGTGAAGCGGCGATGTCCACTTGCGTGCCGAGTTCGTCGCCACTGCGTTTGGTACGCAGTTGCACTTCGGCGATGGCAGCGACAGACGCCAGCGCTTCACCTCTGAATCCCATCGTATGCAAGGAAAAGAGGTCTTTTGCTTCGCGTATCTTGGATGTCGCATGACGTTCGAAGGACAAACGCGCATCTGTTTCGGACATGCCGCATCCGTTGTCGATGATCTGTATTTGTGTCCGGCCTGCGTCTTTCAGGATAATTTTCACTTGCGTCGCTCCTGCGTCAATGGCGTTTTCCACCAACTCTTTCAGTACCGACGCCGGACGCTGTATCACTTCGCCGGCGGCTATCTGATTGGCAACCGAGTCGGGAAGAAGTTTGATAATGTCGGTCATCGCCTTTATTTGGTGAGAAACATTACGAATTTATCGATTCTCGGAAAAAGAATCCATACAAAAAAAATCGCAAGAGATAAAAACACGATCCACCGTATCAACGAACCTTTTACCAGTTGATTCCTGCGCCGGGAACTTTCGTACAAAAAACCTCTTCGCAGGTTGATGCGGGGACGTTTGTTGTCTTTTTTAGCTTCGGCGTCGTCCTGCATCTTTTTCAACCTTTCCTTCCGCTCATCGTAATACAGCGGCGTATAATTGAACTGCTTCGGCTTAGGCATCCGAAACGGATTATATATCATTGCCATGAGAAATTACTATTTATATGGTTTGACTGCAAAGATAACGTAAAATTATGAATTTTCAATTTCCGGTTTTCAATTCATAATATAATACTTCAATCGTTGAATGTAATTACATAATTTTCAGAATTTTCAGAATTCAATCCATCTTCATTTCTTCGTTTCCAATTCTTACATGATAACGATTTTTTTAACGGAAAAACAAAAATATTATTTACCTTTGCCGCTAAACATTTGCAAAATGATTTTTAATTCAAATTCAAGGCAAAAAGTTTTTTCCCCACATGCGAAAATATTTTCCCCTGTGGCAGAAGGTATTTCCCCTAAAGACCAATACACAAACACGGTCAGTGTCTTTAGACCTGACCGTGTTTATCTGAATAATTCATAATGATGGCCTCTTTTTTCAAAAACTGCTTTATCCGGAGAAACGAAAAGTATCCGGCGTTAAAAACGAGTTTGTCCGATAATACGTTATATCCTGATTTCTGTTTAAAGGCGAGTAAGGACATATCTGTTTTTGCGAATTTCAGACAGGATAAAGTTTATCGGGCAATATTGGAACATATTGACAGCCGAACAGGACGATTATATCTTAATGAAATAAAAAAGATACGCAAAGATTTGTTGGACAACATAGACAAAATAAAAGAAAACGATCTTTACGGAAATCCCGATTTACATGAATATGATGAGATCGGGAAAATTTGCTCTTCAACTTTACGATATGCGAAAGTATCGGCGGATTTGTTAAACCTGTTCGGTCCACTGGAAGGATATAAAATTGCCGAAATTGGCGTTGGATACGGTGGCCAGTGCCGGGTGATAAATTCTGTTTCCCAGCCGGCGGAATATACGCTGATCGATATAGAACCTGCATTGCTCTTGGCTCAATGCTATTTGAACAGGTATATTCTACATTCGACAATGAGATATAAAACGATGAATGAACTTGTCAAAGAAGATTATGATCTGGTAATAAGTAATTATGCGTTCACCGAATTGCGAAGAGAAATACAGGATGTTTATCTTGAAAAGATGATTTTGAACTCCAAGCGCGGGTACATAACTTATAATGAAATAACTCCGGAGTATTTCAAATCTTATAAAAAAGAGGAATTGCTGAAGATAATACCGCATTCACGGATTATTGAGGAAATGCCATTGACACATCCGAAGAATTGCATAATACTGTGGAGTAATTGAAAATTGAAAACGAAAAAACCGGTCAGGGTCTTAGATCTGACCGTTTATAAGTCATAAGTCGTAAGTCGTAAGTCGTAAGTCATAAGTCGTAAGTCATAAGTCATAAGTCATAAGTCATAAGTCATAAGTCATAAGTTGAAAGTTATAAATGTATAATCTATGTATCTGTCTAATCTATGTATCAGTATAATCAGTATAATCTATGTATCTGTAAAATCAGAGTAATCTGTAAAATCAGTTTAATCAGTGGTCAAAATCAGTTTAATCAGTGGTCAAAATCAGTTTAATCAGTGGTCAAAATCAGTTTAATCTGTGGTCAAAATCAGTTTAATCTGTGGTCAAAATCAGTTTAATCAATGGTCAATATATGAAGTCATGAAACATCTAAATCATCTAAATCATCTAAAACCTCTTTTCTGTACCTTTTCCCTGGGCTTGTTCCTTGCCGCCGCCGCCCACGCGCAAAGCGGTACAACAGGCGCCTGCACGTGGCGCATCGACGGCGACACCCTCTACATCGAAGGCGCCGGCGCCATGGCGAATTACGATAACAGCATTAACCGCGCCCCCTGGTACGTCTACCACGACAATTTGTCCCGCCTTGTTATTGGGGATGGAGTAACTTCCATCGGAAATTATGCGTTTGACGGCTGTGGCGGCTTCACCAACTACCTGATCCTGCCTGCCGGGCTGACTTCCATCGGAGATTATGCCTTTTCCGGCTGTATCTGGTTTGAAATCGTCTACGCCCGCAACCCCACGCCGCCGACGCTGGGAACCGGCGTTTTCGACGGATGGAATCTCGGCGGCGTCATCCTCTGGACGCCTTTTGCCGCCCTGTCCTCCTACAGCGCCATAAGCCCGTGGAAAGAGTTTTTCTCTATCGAAGGGACAGCGCAAGTGATTTACGATTACAGGTACGACAACTTGAAGGATACCGTTCCGGAAATATCGTCGGGGCAGACAGGTATTGTGCTCACCGCGCCTACTCAGCCCGCCCGCGACGGTTACACCTTCGGAGGCTGGCACAGCGATACCGCTTCGCTGACCTCCCTGTGGGTATTCGCCAACGACGCCGTTACCGGCGACACTGTCCTGTACGCCGTATGGTTTGAAAATTTCGACGATACTTTTAAACCCGTATCCACCTGCGCCTTTTCCGACGGCGTGGTCTCCCTCGAAAAAAGAATCTTCACGGAGGAACCCTACCGTCCCAATTTTGACGGAACAAAATATTATAAAAGCGAACTGGCTGTCGGGGTCGCCCTCAACGGGAAAAAAGTATTGACCGTCATTCCCGCTGTCACCGGGCTGTATGCCGCAATGACGTCGGACAGAATGGGACGTCCTTCCATGCTGGTGGATACGGTCAGGAAAGAGATATGGGTGTTCTCGAACTCCAAGACGGCTTCCGTAGATTA